>CAMOUE010000019.1 GCA_946626265.1 uncultured Eggerthellaceae bacterium
GATCCGCACGCCCTGCGCGCCCGCATGCCGCAGCCGCCGCAAGCCCTGCGCGCCACATGCCGCAGCCGCCGCACGCCCTGCGCGACGCATGCCGCAGCTAGCGCATGCCGCGGCCGAATGTGCGGGGGCGCAGCATGTGGACGGGTGTGCTGACGTCGACACCCAGGATGATCTTCACGAGCCACAGGAAGAACACCAGCACGAGAATGGGAATGACGCACGACGTGACGATCATCATGGCCAGCGCATCCATGAAATCGTTGAGCGCCTTCTGCGCATCGGCGGTCAGGCCGGCGAGGGCATCGGAAGCCGAGCTGCTCACGTTCGAGGGAAGGTTCGCTATCCACTCGAGCGGCGATTCGGGAGATTCCGAGGCCGTCTCTTCCTCGACGGCGCCCTCGATGCTCTCGGTCGTTTGCTCGGCGAGGGCGAGCGTCTCGTTGACGGAATCCTCGTACGTCGACTCGATCATGCCGGACACGCCGACGCTCACCGGCACCACGCAGACAATTGCAAGTCCGAACAGCACCAGCTTGGCCGCCAACCGCTCGAGCGCCCCGCGCACGGGTTTTTTCCTGCTTATGAACAGCGCTACGGCGAACAGGACGCACGCGAGCGGAATGAGCACTTTGAACGCGGCGAACCCCAACGTGGTCAACAGGTATTTCTCGAGGTAGATCGCCGTAATGACGATGAGGAAGTCGGAGCTGAGATCCACGAGCTTCTCGGCGATGGGCGTGCCCGCGTCGCCCGGGATCAGCGACACGGCCGCAGACGCGGCGGTCGATCCGGCGACGAGGCCCATGACCGCGGTTTTCTTCTCGTCGAGCGCCTGGATGGTGTCCGCATACGAATCAGGCGACGACGCGATGCCCGCCAGCACGAAGAACGAAAGCAACGCGATCGCGAGCGCAATCGCCGCCAACGCGATCCGCATCCTCGGATCGTCGCCGATGTGGCCGATTTCCTCCGCAACGACCTCCGCATCGTTCAAGAGCCCGTTTCCCGTGGCTTCGCCCTTTCCCGTGGCTTCCCTTATTCCCGTAGCTTCGCCCTTTCCCGTGGCTTCCCTTATTCCCGTAAGCCCGCCTTTTCCCATGACCTCCCCTTTCGCTGGCATTTTGCGATTACCCACAGCATAAGGCATGGGGAGGCGCGGACCGGCCGAGGCGCCTACTGCGAGAGCGCGAGCAAACGGCTCCGGCCCGCGACGGGCGAAGCGGCACAAGCCAGGCGCGCAAACGGCTCCGGCCTCGCGGCGGGCGTAGCGGCACTACCCAACACGCCGGCCGCGCACAGCTCCTATATCAACACGCCATCGCAGTGGTCGATCTCGTGCTGGATGGCCTGCGCCACCCGGCCGGAGAACGCCGCGCTGCGCGGCCGCATGTCGAGGTCTTCGTACTCGACGTCGATCCGCTCGAAGCGAACGGCCTCGCGCAGACCGTCGAGAGACAGGCAGCCCTCTTGCGTGCGGTACTCTCCCTCTGCGTGCACGATCTGCGGATTCAGCATGGGAAGAACCGACCCGTCTGCGTCGAGAACGGCAATGATGCGCTTTCGCTCGCCGATCATGTTCGCCGCCATGCCCACGCAGCCGTCGCGATGCGCCTCGAGCGTGTCGACAAGGTCGCGTGCGATGGCGAGGTCACTGGCATCCGCCGGCGTGCTCGGCTGGCGAAGGAAGAACTTCTTGGTCATGATGGGCCGGATCATCGGGGCTCCTCGGGTTGATGCTCGATTCGTCTTGCGCGGGTTATCGTAGCAAATCGAAGAGCGCGTCAGCCCCAGGACGTCAAAGCTCGCGCTCGGCCCCGCTCGGCCGCGGCTGGGCGCGGGAGGCCGCGGGCGGGCGCAACTGGTTCTGGCAGTAGGGATTGAAGGCTGGATCGGACATCGGAAGCCACCTCGAATCGATTACCTAATTTTGCCGTAACCCCAGTTCAATAAACAGTTTGCAGCCGACGTCGGTCGTCGCCGTAAATGCTGGGGCGAGGAGCCGCCTAGAAATCGAGCTCATTCAGCCATTGGAGGGAAATACCGACTATGCGGCTTTCCTCGAGCGCAATGGCGGCAATGCCGGCGTGCATCACATCCGGGTCGATTTCGACGACATCGAAGAAGTTCATGCGACGGGCAAGAAGATACTGCTCTCGGGCGTGCCCAAGGGCAGCGGAATGGCCTACGAGTACTACGATTTCCGCGACGAGCTCGGACTCGTGCTCGAATACTTTCCTGTTCAAAGATAGAACCAATTGAGCAGAAGCGCCTCCCTGGACCGCCATCCAGGGAGGCGAGACTCGCATGAAGACATGTTCTGTGACGATCCGCAAGGGTCGTCACTTGCGTTTTATTGCCCATAACAAGCCACCGTGCGTGTGTCAGGGCTCCGAGCCCTGACACATTTATCCCCGGCTCACTTTCACGCCGCTGTACATCATGTAGAGCGAGACGAACAGGCTGCCGGCCAGGTCGAGCAACGCGGAGAAATCGGTGCCAGGCGCGAGCAGCACCGACAGGAGCGCGGCGCTCACGCAGCCGTCGACAAGTGTCTTGGCGCGATACAGGCGAGCTTGAGCTGCGATGATGGAATTCGGCTCGGCACGGTCGAGCGCGAAATAGCGGACGGCGAACGCGGCGTTCACGACGAAGCCGAGCACGGCGATGACGAGCCCGGGGACAACGTTGCCCTTGTCCGCCGCGGGAAGTGCAATGGCGAGCGTCCCCATCGCGACGCCGGCCACGCACATCATGGCGCCGATGAACCGGTTGGCGCCCCGTTCGAGCCTGAAACGCCGCGCCTCGTCGCAAGAGCCGTCCACGGTCGTGATGCGGTAAATCACGTACGCGCACACGATCGCCGCGAGCTCAGCCGTGCGTCGCAGGAAGTCCGCCATCTGGGTAGAGCTCCTGCCGACGAGCAGCCCAAGGCCGATGACGATAGGTCCAGGCGCACTGAGCAGGACAGACATCAAAAGCGTCCGACTCTCGCCCCGCCCATTCTTTTTCCCGTCGCCGCCTGGCAACCTCACCACCCAAGCTTTCCCGCGGCCGTGCTCGATTGCGTGCGGCCAGTCTACACCAATGCAAGCCAGCGCAATTCGCGCTTTGTCGGATTGTTGCCGATAGCGTTTCTCACCCGCCGATAATCTATTCGTATTTGAGATAATGTCCACCCTCGATTTTGGGCCGCAACGGGGCGCCATCGCGGGATGCTACAGCGGGGCGCCACCGCGGGAGGCCACCGCGGCTCGCCCCTCCCTGGCATTCATCCCAATCGTCTTTTTCGCACAAAATACGTACGTTTGTTCTATTTTGGTGTATAATAGGGCCAACGGGTTTCCGGCTGGGGCCACCCGCTCCTAACCCTCCTCGGGGACAGCCAAGGTATTTTTGGCATACGACTCAAGGAGGCTTCATGGACAACAACATCGTCCGCCAATTCGAGAACCACCAGATCCGCAGCGCATGGAACGCCGAAGAAGAAAAGTGGTACTTCAGCATCGTCGACGTCGTGGGCGCTTTGAGCGAAAGCGCAAATCCTACTGACTACCTTAAAAAGATGCGAAAGAGAGACGAGGAGCTTGCCGCCTACCTGGGGACAAATTGTCCCCAGGTACCAATGAAGACATCAACTGGCAAACTTAGAAAAACGCTCGCTGGCACCCCCGAGCACGTTTTACGCGTCATACAGTCCATCCCCTCGAAAAAGGCCGAGCCGTTCAAGCGGTGGCTGGCGAAGGTTGGCGCTGAACGCATCCAGGAAACCATAGACCCCGAAGCGGCAATCCAGCGCGGCATGGAATACTACGCGAAAAAGGGGTACCCCGAAGGCTGGATTCGCCAACGCCTCATGTCGATAGAGATGCGCAAGGAGCTCACAAGCGAATGGCAACGGTGCGGCGTGAGCAAGGGCGGCGAGTTCGCCATCCTCACCGACGAGATCTCGCGCGCATGGAGCGTCGCAGCTCGGCGCCGCAACGCGTCTGCGATTCAACGCAAAACAGCGAGCCGCAGGAGCTCGCGCCAGTTCGGGGAAGTCCCCAAACCGACACGCCATCCTGCGGCCCGCCGATCTTGTCGCGCTCTTTCAGGCGAACGCTAGCCCACCATTTCGAAGGCTATCGAGCTGTCACGCTGCCACGCTATCGCGCTGTCACGCAAATCGCGCCATCACGCCGTCACGCCATCGCACAACGCTCGAGGCTACTTGGCTTGCGCAGCCTCCTGCTCTTCGCTTGCGATCTCATCGACTGCCGCCTGGATTTGGGCGGACATGTCGGCGTAGGTCTTGTCGGTCTCGGGAGCCTGATCCACGACCGTGGCGTCGTAATCGGTGAAGCTGAGAGTCGCTTGGGTCGTTTCGAAGGACGTGGCCTCGTTGAGGCTAATGGAGAGCAGCTTGCCATCGGCGCCGAATTCGTAGCTGACGGTAAAGGCTTCCTTCTTGAGCCCTGCGTCGGAAAGCGCCTTCTCGATCTCATCGGCCTCAGTGTATTTCTCGGTATCGATGACCAGGGCATAGACGGTGTTGTCGCCCTGCTTGGAAACATCGGCGGCGGACACGCAGCTCATGATGGTCTCGAAGTCGCCGACCTTGGTCTTGAGGAGCTCGTCGACGCTGGTCATCTCGTTAACGCTCATCTCTTCGACGGTGCCGGCATATGCGTCCCCGTCCACCTCGACAACCGCCTTGTCGCCGTCGAGGTACGAGTTGAACACGCTGCCGAGGAACTCGGACGAAGAGCACGCCTTCATTGCTTCGCCGCTCTGGTCAAACTTGTAGACGGTCGAGATGTTGAACGACGTGTCCTCAGCGGTAGCGGCGTCCGAAGCGGCAGCGGCGTCCGAAGCGGCAGCGCTGTCGGCGCCTTCAGCCGCGGCGCTGGCGCTATCCGCGCTGGCCGACTCCGCGCTGGCCGACTCCGCGCTGGCGCTTGCCAGTTCTGCAGCCCGAGACGCGTTCACCTCAACGCCAACGTTATGGGTGATGGTCACCGATTTGAAGTCCTTGGCATTTTCCATGGCCGTCTTGAGCTGGGCCACGGTTTCCTCCGTGGTGGCCTGCGTTTCCGCGCTCGGCGAAGCCGGGGCCGTCGCGCTCGCCGATGCGCTTGCAGATGCTGCCGAAGCAGACGCGCTCGACGAAGCTGCCTGACCGCCGCAGCCTACGAGCGTGCCCGCAATGAGCGCCGCCGCAAACATCGGAGCTGCGATTTTAACGATTCTGTTCATGCTCTCTCCTTTTCCCTTCCCTTTTCCGAGAACTGCATGAAGTGTATCAGCGCATTTGCCAGCCACAAAAGCCTTTGTATGGCGTTGTTCCCCAAGTGCCACCAAACTGTAATGTGAAACATCGGTTGCTTGCCGATTGCCGACTAGGAGCAGCGGTACTTCAGCGCGCCTGGCGGGACGGTTCAATCGCCTGGCGGGGCGATTCAATCTATACTGGGCGCATGAAATTCGTCTTCGCATCCGATTCGTTCAAGGGCACGCTGTCGAGCGCCCGCATCTGCGAGCTGCTGGAACAGGCGGCGCGCGAATCGCATCCGGCTGCGGAATGCGTCTCGCTGCGTATCGCCGACGGCGGCGAGGGAACGCTCGACGCCATCGCGGGCGCGAGAAGCGGCAGGCGTATGACGGTCGGCTCCCACGACGGGCTGATGCGACCTGTCGAATGCGAGGTGTTCGTCAGCGGCGATTCCGCGTTCGTCGAGGCTGCACAGCCGTGTGGCCTGGCGATGCTCGCCACGAACGAGCGCGATCCGATGGCCGCGTCGAGCTTCGGCGTGGGCGAATGCATCGCGCGCGTGCTCGACATGGGATGCGGCCATGTGACGATCGGCCTGGGCGGCAGCTGCACGAACGACGGCGGCATGGGATGCCTGCGCGCGCTCGGGGTGCGCTTTTTCGACCGCCAGGGCCGTGAGCTGGCCGGATGCGGCGCCGATTTGGCACGCGTGGTCAGCATCGACGCGTCGGGGCTTCATCCGCGCGTTGCCGACGTGCGGTTTTCCATCATGGGCGATGTGCGCAACCCGTTGCTCGGCCCAAACGGCGCTACGTACGTGTTCGGGCCCCAAAAAGGTGCCGACGCGACCATGCTCGAGCAACTCGAATCGGGCATGCGCGCATATGCGGATGCGGTCGGCCGCGCGTTCGGCGGGAGGGCCGTTGGCAGCCACGCGTTCGGCGGTGGCGCGCACGGCGGACGCGTGCCTGGCGGCGGTACACCCGGCGGCGGCGCGCACGGCGGACGCGCGCCCGGCGGCGGCGCGCACGGCGGACGCGCGCCGGCCGAGCACATCGACTTCTCGACCCCCGGGTACGGCGCGGCGGGCGGGCTCGGCATGGCGCTCGCGGTCTTTCTCGG
Organism: uncultured Eggerthellaceae bacterium; assembly: GCA_946626265.1. Lineage (GTDB taxonomy): Bacteria > Actinomycetota > Coriobacteriia > Coriobacteriales > Eggerthellaceae > UBA9715. The sequence continues at coordinate 6,374 of CAMOUE010000019.1, forward strand.
CGCCGAGATGACCTCGGGAATCGAGACCTTGCTGCAGTGGATCGACTTCGATGGGCTCACCGCCGACGCAGATTTGGTGATCACGGGCGAAGGGCGCCTCGACAGCCAATCGCTCGAGGGCAAGGTCGTAGACGGCATCGCCGCACACGCGAACCGGCTCGGCGTTCCCGTCGCCGCCATCTGCGGGTCGATCGCGCTCGACGACGCGCAGCTGGAACCCCTCGGGCTCGCGGCCGCTCTCGAATCGTCGCGCGGCCTCCCCCTCGAGTACGCTCTCACGCACGCGGAGGAAGCCTACCTGCGAACCGCGCGGCACCTATTCGCCACGGTCCGCAGCGCGATCGCGTCGTCGTCGACCATGTAGCGGATGCGCTCGCCCATCAGCCCCTTCGGCCCGCAATGCCTGTTGAGTCCGAGGCCTCAATTCTAAGTAGCTCAAGATTGAGGATCGCCACGGGTTTCCATAGTATCGAGGCGCTGAAGGGGGTGTGATGCCCAACAAATATTTATCCTGAAAAGAGATAATGACTTCCCCCTGATTCAGTCCCCCGCGTGGACCAAAATCGAGGGTTGTCACTGATTTGGAGTGCTTCAAAACGATGGGAAATCTAAAGCCCCAGTTCACAGAGAATTATTCTTCAATACGATAATGATTACCCTCGGTTTTGGTCCAGCATCCCATCGTGGCAGCCGTAGGCCCGCCCGGCCGCCCGCCTGGCCGTAGGCCCGCCCGGCCGCCCGCCTGGCCGCCGGCCCGCCCGGCCGCCCGCCTGGCCGCCGGCCCGCCCGGCCGCTCGCCCCCGTCGACGACCACCACCCGCGCCAACTCTACCCCGCACATGCCCACCTGCCCGCGCCCTTATAATGTCCCTCATGGAAGCGAAACCCGCGAACATACTCACCGGCATCGCAGACAGACGCGCATTCCGCGAATGGCTCGAGCGAAACCACGCCACCGAGGCCGAATGCTGGGTCGAGGTCAAACGCGGCCGTCCGACGGACGGCAGCACGTTTTGGTATCTCGATGCCGTCGAGGAGGCGCTCTGCTTCGGCTGGGTGGACAGCATCAACAAGGAAATCGGCGACGTACGCCTGCAACGCTTCTCGCCCCGAAAACCTCGAAGCGCCTGGACCGAGCTCAACAAGGAACGCGTGCGCAGGCTCGAGAAACTCGGGCTCATGACCGACGCGGGACGGACCGCCCTGCCCGCCATGGGTCCGAGGAGCTTCAAGGTCGACGCCGACGTGACTTCAGCGCTCAAGGCCGCGCGGTGCTGGACGAAATTCAGGCAGTTTCCTCCCCTGTACCAGCGCATCCGCGCGTACAACGTGGCCTTTTACAAGAATCGCGATCCCGAGACGTACGAGAAAGCGCTCGCGAGCCTCATCGCGCACACCAAGCGCGGCGAGATGTACGGCGAGTGGAACGATTACGGCAGGCTGCTGGATTACTGACCTCGTGAACGGCCTCGTGAACGTCCCCATGAACGTCACCTGATCCGCGCCCTCGACCGGACGATTCCCGCCAGGCGCCTTGGCTACAGCTCGATCACGTCGCCAGCCGCCATGTAGCGGATGCGCTCGCCCATCAGCTCCTTCAGCCGGCGGTACTGCTCGAGGCCCGTGCAATGGCACGATGCGTAATCGACCGGGTACGCGAGCAGTTCGGCGGCGATCTCCTCGAGCGCGCCGCCGTCGGCGGGAACCCCCATCAGGTGGAAACCGCCCATGACGTGGGTGAGCCCTTCGTCCGCGCTCCAGCGCATGATGTTGCGGATGCCGCGATGCGAGCACCCGCTGACCAGCACGCGCACATCGTTTTCCTCGACGATGAGGTAGTGCTCGTGAGTGAACCGATCGGGCACGCGGTCGGGCCCTTCGCCCTCGTCGAGCCCCGCCGAGTCGATCGGGAACGCGGGCTCGGCGTCCGCGTACGAGACGACCGTGAACCCATCGCCCAAATCGTGTCGGTCGCCCGCAAGCACCACGCGGTCGTTGCCGATGAGCTCGGGCGCTACGCCGATGTACTCGTCGTCTTTCATGTGCGACTTGTCGTAACCCGCATGCACGTACAGGCGAGCCGTTTCGTTGCGCTTGAAGAACGCGGGAAACCCGTTGGCGTGGTCGAAATGCCCATGCGAGAGCACCGCCGCATCGACGTCGGCCAAATCGATCCCGAGCGCGTCGGCGTTCGGCACGATGACGCCCGTCTGGCCCGAGTCGAACAGGACCGCGCGCCCGTTCGCCTCGACAAGCAAGCTCAATCCGAACTCGGCGGCGCATGCGTTTTTGGCAGTCGTGTTCTCGGTCAACACGGTTATCTTCATAGGGTCCCCCTCGCTCGTTTCAGCTTTGCGGCACGCTCGCCTCTTCGCGACCGCGCGACTTATAGTACCCCGCATCAGAACGAAGCGCGAGCTGCCGTTCGCGCCCTTGGCGGCCGCCGCGTGCGAGCGGGTGCGAGCGGGTGCCGGCTGGGGCGGGCGCGGGCAGGCGGGTGCCGGCGGGGCGGAGCTGTGCTCCTTAATGTTAACTTAGGCTAAACCCCGCATTTCGCACACACAACTGGAATATACGTGCACGGCCACGCGATTTTGCACGCATATGACGGTTGTGGGTGCGAAACGCGGGGTTTCACCTGGCTAACTTGCGGAATTCCCACACACAACTGGAATATACGTGCAACCGGCGGCCCCCGTGCACGCATATTCCAGTTGTGTGTGCGTTTCGCAGGGTTTAGCTTTAGCTAACTTCTATAGGCGCCCGCAACTCCGCGAGCGGCATCGCGGGCGCCGCCGCGCCACCGCCACCTCGAGTGCGCCACGTGCTTTCATCGAGGCATTCGCGAAATATTTAGCTACAACACGTGAGGAGGGGCCATGGACTCAGAGCTGCTCAAACTGAATTCGAACTACGATATCAAGATGGAAATACTCAAGGCCATCACCGCGCTCGTTGACGAGGTCCCGTTCGACAAGCTCACCATCGGCGCCATTTGCAAGGCCGCCAACATCTCGCGCACGACGTTCTGCCGGTATTTCGACGATAAGTTCGCCGTCGCGCAATGGTACGCGAACTACGCCTTCGCTCAAGGCACGAACGAAATCGGCGTCTCCTTGCCCTGATACGAGGGGTACTACATAACCGAAGTGCTCATGACCGACCAGGTGGCTTTTTTCGAAGGGGTCTCGAAGTCGCAAGATTTCAACGCCATCGACAACTATTCGCCGCGGAAGCGCCGCGAAAAGCTCTACGAGACCATCGTCGACGTGAAGCACCTCGAGCTAACCGACAAATTGCGTTTCCAGGTCGATGCGGTAGTCGAAATGGAGACGCATCTCTTTCCCCGCTGGCATCAGGGCGGTTACCACTGCTCGATCGAGGAAATATGCCAGTGGATGGCGGATAGCATCCCCCGCGAGCTGTACAACCTGCTCCAGATCCCAACGCATCCGCGCAAGTTCGGCGTCATGCCGTACGTCGATTTCACGCGCCCGCCAATGTGACGCACGGCAGGCCTCGCGGGGCGGAATCGTTTGCGCCGCACGCGGCAGCCCTTGGTAGGACCCGCGGCGCAGCGCCGCACGCGGCAGGCCTCGCGGGGCGGGACCGCCTGCCCGCACGCGGCAGGCTCGCACGCGCCCGCCGCACAACACCTACTGCTAGTCGGACGCGTCCTCGCCTTGGAACAGCGCCTTCATCGGATGGACGAGGCCAATCACGGCGCACGCCAACGCAATCGAGATGAGCACGGGAAACACGGCGTCGTTGCCCATCTGGGGCATGGCCGCAACCGAGGCGGCGAACAGGTACGGGCCGATGAAGGGCCCCAGGTTCATCATGGAGGTCATGATGCCGCTGACGAACGGGATACGGCTCTTGGGCGCGATGTTGCCCGTCGCGTTCTGGGCGGCCGTGAAGAACGCAGACCCGCCGAACCCGAGCAGGAACACGCCGAGGGCGTAGACGACCGGGCTCTGCGCCACGAGGCACGGCACGATGCCGACGGCGGTCAGCGCGGCGGCAACGCCGAACAGGCGGCCTTTGAACAGGCTCACGAGCTTGGGGAACAGCAAGCCGCACAAAATCGTGCCGATACCGCAGCAGTTGATGACGAGCGCCGCCTCGCCCGGACCCGCGAGCCCGCGCACGTCCAGGATCGTGGACGTGACCACCTGCACGGTGACCACGCATGTCCAGCACGCCAGCGCGAACAGCGCGTAGCCCCATATGGCATGCGGCACCTTCTCCTTCGGGCCGGTGGCCGTCAGGCGCGGCGCGTCTTTCTCCTTCGAAAGCACGACGTACTTCGCCTCCGGCAGCCACACGAGCGCCAGCAGGAACGGCACGATGCCGATGAGGTACGCGAGAAACGAGTAGTTCCACCCGATCTCGGTCAGGTAGCCCGCCACCGTGGTGTAGATGAGGTTGAACACGAACTGTATGGTGATGCCCAGCCCCAGCAGCCGCGAGCGCTCCTCGCCCTCGAAGAACGCGATGATCGTGGCGTTGCCCACCGGGAACATGATGCCCAGCCCGATTCCCACGATGATGCGGGAGACGATTACGTACGTGTAGTCGGTGATGTCGGGCATGAGGAAGGGGAACGCGCCGCCGAGCGACATGACGAGGATGCCGATGAGCGCAGCGGGCTTGAACCCGATCTTGTGCAGCATTCCGCCCACGATCATGGTGACCGGCACCGAAACGACGCCGGTAATGCTGTTCGCGAACATGATCGTGGTGATGTCGGTCCCCACGAAATGATGCGAGAAGGCCGCGATCGACGGCGTCAGGATCGCGAACTCGCTCATGCAGCAGAAAAGCGCCAAAATGCCGACGATGTTCATCGTCGTCAGCCGCTTCCCCTCGTTTTCGCTCTTCACCATGGTCCCCTCTCCCCGAAGAACCAAGGGCATGGGGAGGAAACGCGTCCTTCCCCACGCCCTCTTTCAAACTAGTCGGCGTCTATCGCCCACAGCACTTGCTTGGGCTTTGCGGCGAGCTTGACCGCCAGCTCCTCGATGGTGCCGAACTCCATGCACGCGCCCAGGCAGTTGTGCACGCACACGGGCTTGCGGCCGCGGGCGACGCGCTCGGCGCACCCGTCGCACAGGTCGGTGGGCACCGGGATCTTGTTCCAGTTGAAGTTGTGCCCCTGGTCGTTGTCGTCGCATTTCTGCCACGGGCCGTCGTCGAACACGCGGATGCCCCACTTGCCAACGCCGTATCCGTGCTCTTCCTTGCAGGCCACCTCGCAGCTGTGGCAGCCGGTGCAGTACTGGTAGTCGATGAGAAGTCCGTACTTAGGCATGATCTATTCCCCCTCTACTTGACGACGACGGAGTTGGTGTGAGCGTCGTTCAGACCGAACTCGTCGTAGAAAGCCTTGATGTCCACGTCCAGGTTCTCCGCCAGCGGCACGACGTTGCAGCAGTTGCTCTTGTACGGCGCGCCCAGGCCGAGCTCGTTGTTGTGGTGCGTCGGCACCAGGTCGTTGCAGTTCGACTGGAACACGCCGAACAGGCTGGGCTCGTTGCCGTCTTGCTCGGGGAACCACCAGCCATGCTCTGCCTCGACATGGCCGGCGCGCACCTTCTGCGTGACCTTCGCCTTGAACTTGGCGGAACCGTACTGGTTCTCGATGCGCACCCACTGGCCGTCCGTCACGCCGATGCGCTTGGCGTCCTCGGGATTGATCTCGAGGCGCGGGTTCGAGTCGATCTCGCGCAGGATGGCGACTTCGCGGTGCTCGGAATGGAACGAGGTGAAGCGGCGTGCGCCCGTGGAGAGAATGAACGGGTACTTCTTGATGATCTCCTCGTGCGCCAAGTCGCGCGCGTGCCACTTGATGCGGTCTTCCTCGGGAATCGTCGGGCTCTTGGGGATCTCCTCCATGGCCTCCAGCGCGCGGGCATCCGGGATGCGCGGGCTCTGGTCGGGCTCGTAGTAGTACGGCAGCGGGTCCATGCCGGCCATCGCGTACTGCGACGACCACAGCTCCACGCGGCCCGTGGCGGTGAGGAAGCCGGGCTGTCCGTCAGGACGCAGCTTGCCCAGCTCGTACTTGCGGTAGTACACCTTGCGCTTGAACTTCACCTGCTCGCGCACCTCGTAGAAGTCGTGACGGCCCTCGAGGCGGTTCTTGTTCAGGTAGTCATGGTAGTCCGGGTACTTGTTGTGGGCGAAGCACGCCTTCTCGTCATCGGGGAACATCTCGGCCATCTTCTTCGCGAGCAGCGTGTAGATCTCGAGGTCGCACTTGGTCTCGCCCACGTTGATGGCCTTGTTGCCGCAGCCGGTCGTGATGGAGGCCGCGCCGTAGTGGGTGCGGTTCACGCCGTCGTGCTCGAGCACCGTCGAGATCGGCAGGAACACGTCGCAGCAGCACTGGATGGTCGGGGTGATCATGATGTCGGTGCCGAACGCGAAACCGTCCTCGGCGCCGTAGCTGCGCACGAGCGCGTCGTGCCAGCGACTCGGCTCGGCCGAGTTGGTGGGCGCGAGCAGGTTGGTGTTCGCGATCCAGCCGAAGCGAACGGGATACGGCTCGTCGGTTTCCATGGTGTCGAGCAGGCAGTCGGCCTGGCAGCCGGTGATCTGGTTGCAGTACAGCGGGAACTTGTCCATGCCGATGCACTCCGCGCGCTCCTCGTCGGTCATCTGGTACCAACCCTCGGTGATGAACGAGCGCGTGTCGGTGTTGTTGCCCGCCTGGCCGGCAGCGGCTTCGGCCGTGAGGTCCTCGGGCATGGACAGGTCGGCGATGATGTTGCCGCCGGGAACGTCCAGGTTGCCGCACATGCAGATCATGGCGAGCACGCAATGGCCGGCCTGCATGCCGTTCGTGTTCTGGTCGAACGCGAGGCCCCAGGCGATGGACGCCGGGCTTGCGGCAGCGTAGCCGCGGGCGAACTTGTAGATGTCCTCGACGGGCACTTCGCAGATCTCGGCGGCCTTCTCGGGCGACATGGCGCAGACGCGCTCCTTGAACTCGTCGAAGCCGTAGGTCCACTTCTCGACCCATTCCGCGTCATAGAGGCCCTCGGAGATGATGATGTTGCAGCAAGCCATGGCCAGCGCGGCGTCGGTGCCGTTGCGCAGGCGCAGGTGCAGTTCGGCATGCGTGTTAAGCCAGTTCACGCGCGGGTCGACGGAGTACAGCTTCGCGCCGCGCTTCATGAGGTCGATGATGGAGTGGCCGAAGAAGCCGTCGGGATTGGACTCGAGCGGCGCCTTGCCCCACAGCACCATGAGCTCGGGAACCTTGTACTCGGGGTCGTCGTAGCCGCCCTCGAGGCCGCCGGCGTAGTCGAGCTCGGGGTACAGCGCGCCGAGCACCATCTGGGAGCTCATGAGGCGCGGCTGGTAGCAGGCGTAGCCGGACTGCGTGTACGCCAGGTTCGGCGTGCGGAAGATGGACAGCTGGAAGTCCTGCGAGAGCATGCCGTCGCGGCCGGTGCCCACGTGGATCGCCATCGTCTTGCGGCCGTACTTGGCCGTGATCTCGGCCCATTTCTCCATGATGGTGTTGATGGCCTCGTCCCAGGAGATGCGCTCCCAGGCGTCTGCCTGACCGAGCTTGTCATGGTCGCGCTTCATCGGGTACACCACGCGATGCGGGTTGTAGACGTAATCCTTCAGCGCGATGCATCTCGGGCAAAGGCGGCCATGGGTGATCGGGTCGTTCTCGTCGCCTTCGATGTGGTCGAGCTTGCCGTCCTTGTCAACGTAGACCTTGATGCCGCAGCCTACCGGATGGCATCCCGGGGGCGACCAGACCGACGAACGGTAGACGGTGAAATCGCCATCCTCGAACTTCCACGGTTTTCCGAGGTCGTTTACGAACTCCATGATTCCGATTCCTTTCCTCTCTCGGTTTCCCTCTCAAAGACCGGCGCACTCGTTAACGCCGGGTGGTACCTGTGCGATGTGTAAAAAGGGTCAGACCCTTTTTACACATTTCCTACTTCGCGTCGCGTGCGCGCAGGATGAACAGCAGCGCGAGCGAGCCCACGAACAGCACGCCGCCCGCAGCCGCCAGGATGCCGGTGGCAGCGCCCCAGCCGCTCGCGACCACGGCGCCGACGACGCCGAACAGGATGCCGCCGACGCACTGGCCGAGACTCATGAGCGTGGAGGACACGCTGGCCAAGTCGGGACGCGGGGCGATTTCGGCCACCATCGTGAAGAAGATGGCCGGCACGATGCCGTTGGACAGGCCGAACACGATGAGCCACGGCGTGAGCATGGCGCCGTTGACGGTGTAGGCCATCGCGAAGCTGCCGCCGAGCACGAGCGCACTCACGGCCAGGATGATCAGGCGCCCGGAATTGGACGTGACCTTGTTCATGACGAAGCCGATGCCGACGCCGCCGATGACGACCGCGATGTTGGCGATGTTGAGCATGCCGTTGGCCGCCGCCTGGTCCATGCCCATGGTCTGCACCATGTAGAGCGTCTCGAAGTTCATGACGCAAGCCGTGCCCAGCGAGAACGCCGCGAACGCGATCATGGCAACCCAGCAGCTCAGGCTCTTGAAGCCCTCGGAGACCTTCGGCTTGGGCGCACTGGGGTCGGTTTCCTCTGCGAGGTAGGAGTGCTCGGGGTTGCGCACGGCGATGATCCAGATGATCACGACGGCCACGAGCAGGGCGACGACGAACCAGAACACGTTGTGGTAGCTCGACGGGTCGGCAGTGTTGAAGAAGAAGCCGGACGTGCCCATGATGAACATGGAGCCGAGCGGCACCCACACGCTGAAGATGCCCATCGGCACGCCGCGCTTGTTGGGCGGGAACCATTCGCTGAACAGAACCGGGATGACCGTGCCGATGCACGCGTAGCCGACGCCCTCGATGAGGCGGCCGACCATGAGCAGGTCGTAGGTCGGGGCGAAGGCGCTGATGATCGCGCCCAGGAGCGCACACGCCAGAACCATGAGCGTGGAGTTCTTGCTCCCGAACTTCATGATGATCGTCGCGGCGAAGAACGCCAGCACAAAGCCGACGTAACCGTTCAACGACATCAGGAAGCTCAGCTGCGACGTGTCGATCCCCAACGCCGGCAGCACCAGCGACGCCGTCGCCGGCAACTTGTTGTTGTTGACCGAAATCAAGATGGAGGCGATGATCGCCACGATGGCGACGACCCACGCCCTACCCGTCTGGTTTATTTCGGCCTTCTTGGCCTCGGTACTCATTATCCCCCCGTTCCGCAAGCCTCGCTTGCAACAGTCGAGCGGAGCGCCCCGCCCTTTCCGGGGCCGGCTCCGGAAGGCCTTCACGCGCCTTCGGATAAGAGTTTAGGGAGTGCCGGACGGCTTTTCGACCAGGTGTTTAAGCCACTGTTTCGCAAGTGTTCAACCCCCGTGACACACCGCGTCCCGTGTCTCGCAGATGAGACAGAACCGCACCGTTGTATCACCGTGGAAAGGGACGGCGCCGAAGAGGAAACGCCGCTGCGGAAACGCCGTCGCGCGGATTGCTCGCGCAAGGTCGCGGGCCGCCCGCGCCGAGGCGTAGGTCCGCATCGCGCTCGTTCGCGGGCGGCTCGCGCTCGGCTGCGGGCCGTACGTGGTATAGTTGAGCAGCCGCAACAGGTTTTCGGGAGGGGGGCGGCATGCCAATGCACGACGAACTCGTACCCGAGCCGAAACGGCTCGAGATTTTCTCGAACGCCGAGATGAAGATTGCCGTGGTCGACGCCATGGACGAACTCATGCGCGAGACGCCCATCGACCGCCTGTCGGTATCGAAGATCTGCGAGCGGGCCGACATATCGCGCGCGACGTTCTACCGCTACTTCACGGACAAGTTCGGCGTCGTGCAATGGCTCAACAAGTACGTGATGGCCCAAGGCGCAAACGAGATCGGCCGCACGCTGTCGTTCTACGACGGGTACCACACGTCCGAGGCGATGATCCTGAAGCGCTACGACTTCTTCACCAACGCCGCGAAGTCGAACGACTACAACGCGCTCGACAAGTTCGCGGCGCGGTTCCGCAAGGAAGTGTTCGAGCGCACCATAACCAAGTACTACGACCGGGAGTACACCGAGCACATGCGCTTCCTGGTTTCCGCAACGGTGGAGATGGAGACGAGCCTCTTTCCCCAATGGCATAACGGCAAGATCGACTGCACGCTGGAAGAAGCTTGCCAATGGATGACCGAATGCGTGCCGCGCGAGCTGTTCGAGCTGATGAACGAGCCGATCAACCCCGTGAGGAACCCACGCGCGCGCATCGGGCTGCGCCCGTAGGCACGGTCGTCGTGGCCTCCGAGACGAAACTGGAGATCCTCGAGGCGATGTGCCGCCTGTGCGAGACGCGCCCCTTCTCGCGCCTGAGCGTCGTCGACATCGCCGCGGAAGCCGGCATCGGGCGCTCGGGGTTCTACTACCATTTCACCGACCGCAACGATGCGGTGCAATGGCTCTCGCGCTCGGCGTTCGCGCGCGGAATCGACCAGATCGGGCGCACGCTGTCGTGGTTCGAGGGCCATTACGCCACGACGCTCGCGCTCGCGCCCTTCAAACCGCTCATCGTGGCAGCCGCGCAGGACGCCGGCTACAGCGGCGCCGAGATGTCGTACCTGAGGCACCGCAAGGCCAACCTGTGCGAAACGCTCGCGATGCGGGGAATCGAAGTGACAGCCGAGCTGCTGTTCCAAATCGAGGCGCTCGCGGCCGCCGAGCAGCACATGACGAGCGCCTATACCCGCGGCAAACTCGGAGACATGCCCGCCCGCACGTTCTGCGAGCTGCTCGTCAGCATCGTGCCGGACGAGCTGAGGCAGGCGGTCGAGGAGCCGCCCGAATAAACGCAGGCCCGCAGCCGGTGCTCGGCTGCGGGCCGGAAAGACGCTGTTCGCGCGGACGGTTGCTAGTAGAGCGTCGTGCCGTGGTCGACGTACAGGATCTGGGCCGTGACGGCCTTGGAGTCGTCGCTCGCGAAGTACAGGGCGGCAAGCGCCTGGTCTTCGGCCTGGGCTTCGGGAAGCGACTGGTCCATGTGGCGGGCGCACACGCCGGCGAACTCGTCGAACGTTGCGATCTTGTCGGGCGTGTTCAGCGCCGTGGGCGTCGGTCCGGGAGCGACGGCATTGCAGCGGATGCCGGTGTTCGCGTAGAAGCACGCGATGTTCTTCGTCATGGCGTTGACGGCCGCCTTTGCCGCCGAGTAGGCGATGCCCGCGACGCCCTGGCTTCCGATGGACGAGATGTTGACGATGGAACCTTCGCCGCGCTTCTCCATGTCCTCGAGCGCGTACTTGCACATCCAGTACGTGGAGTACTGGTCGATCTTCACGACGTGGTCGTACCAATCCTCGTCGCAACGGTTGATCGGCTTGTGCTTGTCGGCGATGCCCGCGGAGTTGACGAGCACGTCGATGCGGCCGAATTCGGCGAGGCACGCATCCACGGCCGCACGGCACTGCTCGGCCTCGGAGAGGTCGAACGACCCGCTCGCCGCGATGAGGCCCGCGTCCCGCAGCTCGTTCACGACTTCCTCGTTCTTCTCGGCACGGCGGCTCACGACGAACACGCTCGCGCCCTCCTTGGCGAACAGGCGAGCCGTCGCGCGTCCGATCCCCGAATTGGCACCCGTGACGAGCGCCACCTTGTTGTCAAGCCTGCCCATGATGCTGTCCTTTCGTCCGATTGGCCTTTCGTTCGGCCGGTCTTGCGCTCGGCCGGCTTTCGTTCGGCCGGTCTTGAGCTTTTCAACGACAGGCCAAGCATACGGGCGAGCCGCCTGCGTGCGAAGACCCGTCTGGACACAAACGGCGATGTGTTCAGGTGGCGGAAAACAGCGTCTGCCGGGCGACGGCGCGGCGCATGCCGCGTGGCAGCGGAGCTATCGGGCGAGCGCGGCCGCGTCGCCCATGGCCTCGCCGGCGGGAAGCGGGAGCTTGCGGCCGCATGTCGAGCACGTGAGCGCATCGGGCTCGTTCTGCACCTGGCAGAATATGCACCAGCCGGGCGGGTTGAGCTTTCCTCCGCCGCCCGAGGCCGGCCCGCATTTCCCGCAATGGCAGCAATACATGCAACGGGCCACCGAGCCCTCCTTTCGCGCGCATGAGCGTGACAGGGCCGCTCCCTGTCACGTTGTCACATTCGCCCTAACGGGCTCACATGTCAAGGGATGCGTCTTCCTGACGCTCCTCGCACAGCGCCTTCATCGGATGGACGAGCCCGATGACGACGCACGCCAGCGCCATGGCGATGAGCACGGGATAGATCGCGTCGTTGCCCATCTGGGGCATGGCCGCGACCGAGGCGGCAAACAGGTGTTGGCCTATGCCTCCAGCGCCTTCTTGTCACGCGCCTTCAGGACGAACATCAGCGCGATGGAGCCCACGAACAGCACGAGCCACGATCACCGTGACGACGGCGAGCAGCACGGCGACGAACCAGAACACGGCATGGTAGGACGTGGGGTCGTTGACGTTGAAGAAGAACCCGGAGGTCGCCATGATGAACATGGAGCCGAGCGGCACCCACACGCTGAAGATGCCCATCGGCAC
>CAMOUE010000020.1 GCA_946626265.1 uncultured Eggerthellaceae bacterium
CGATGAGCGCATCGTCGAGGGCACGGCGGCAGAGCTTGCCGAAATGACGTTTGCGAACCTGACGGGCATGCTGGCTGCAAACCCACGGCCCGTGGCGCGCGCGTTCGCCGCTCCATCGCTTGCCGACGGCGATTTCCTGCGCGGAAAGGCGCCTATGACGAAGGAAGAAGTCCGTGCGCTCGTCATATCGAAGCTGCGCATTGCCTCGGGCCATACGGTATGGGATGTCGGTGCCGGTACGGGATCGGTTTCGGTGGAGGCGGCGCTGGCCGCTTCGCGCGGAACCGTGTGCGCCATCGAGCGCAACGCCGACGCCATCGAGCTGATGCGCAGGAACCGCGCGGCGTTCGGCTTGACGAACCTCGTGGTGGTGGAAGGCGAAGCGCCTGCGGCGCTTGCCGGTCTGCCTGCGCCCGACCGGGTTTTCATCGGAGGGTCGGCGGGCAACCTCGACGCCATCATCGAAACCGCTCTGAGCGCCAACCCGCATGCGCGGGTTTGCGCTACGGCCATCACGCTCGAGACGCTCTCGGGCATGCTCGAGTGCCTGCGCAACCGCGGCGTCGAGGACGCCGACATCGTGCAGGTGTCGGTCGCGCGTGCGGACAAGGTGGGCTCGTACCACCTGATGCGCGCCGAGAATCCCATTTACATAATCACCGCCGAGTTCGACGGGGGCGATGCTCGATGACGGACATCGTCGCGCCGCGCATCCTCATAGGCGCGCCCGCCAGCGGCGGGGGAAAGACGACGTTCACGTGCGGGCTTCTGCATGCGCTCGTGCGGCGTGGGCTGAAGGCGGCTGCGTGCAAGTGCGGTCCCGATTACATCGACCCCATGTTCCACAGCGAGGTCATCGGCGCCTTCTCGCGCAACCTCGATCTGTTCTTCTCCAGCGAAGAGCAGGTCAGGCGGCTGGTCGCCGACAGCGCCCTGCACAGCGACATCACGGTTATCGAAGGCGTCATGGGTTACTACGACGGCATCGCGGTCAGCGACATGGCATCAGCGTGGGACGTGGCCCGCGCAACCGACGCCCCTGCCGTGCTCGTCATCGACGGTCGCGGGCGCGCACGCTCGATTGCCGCCGAGGTGGCGGGCTTCGCGCGCTTCCGTGAGGACAGCCGAGTGGCCGGCGTGGTGCTCAACCGCGTGTCGCCCATGTTGTACCCGCGCCTGAAATCCCTCATCGAGGACGAAACCGGCATCGCCGTGTACGGCTATCTGCCCGTACTCGACGATTGCAGCCTCGAGAGCCGCCATCTGGGTTTGGTGACGGCTGCCGAGGTTGACGACTTGCGGGGAAAGCTCGACAGGCTTGCAGCGGTCATGGAGGAAACGGTCGATATTGATGGGCTGGTCGGCCTCGCGGCAGGAGCGCCTGCGCTCGGAAGCTCGGATTGGCAAGGCGCAGATCCGATTGGCTTGGACCGCCCCGTTCGCGTCGGTGTGGCGCGCGATGACGCGTTTTGCTTCTACTATGTAGACGCTCTGCGCCTGCTGGGCCATCTCGGCGCGGAGCTCGTCGAGTTCTCGCCTCTTGCAGATTCCAGCCTGCCAGACGGCATTTCCGGCCTCTACATCGGCGGCGGGTATCCCGAGCTGCACGCAGACGAGCTGAGCGCCAACGCATCCATGCGCGCCTCGATTGCGCAAGCTGTGCGCGCGGGGATGCCGACGATTGCCGAGTGCGGTGGCTTCATGTATTTGCACGATGCGCTCGAAAACGCCGACGGCGAGGCGTTCGAGCAGGTCGGTGTCGTGTCGGGTACGTCGTTCAAGACGAGCAAGCTCTCGAGGTTCGGCTACGTGACGCTCACGGCGTCGTGCGACGGCATGCTCGCGTCCGAGGGCGGGCAATTGCGGGCGCATGAGTTTCACTACTGGGATAGCCAGAATCCCGGCGACTCGTTCGTCGCCGAGAAGCCCCAATCGAGCCGCACTTGGACATGCGGCTTTTCGACGTCCGTTCTCTACGCCGGATATCCGCATTTGTACCTTCCGGGTTCGCCGCAGGCGGCCGCACGGTTCGTGAGGTCATGCGCCGCATACGGAAACGAAGCACAGCTCCCGCCTGCATCGAGGCCATGAGGTGGAACGAGACATGGAACGATTCGAACACGGTGGAGATATCTACACGCATGTCGGCGTGGTCGACTTCTCTGCGAACATCAACCCGCTCGGCATGCCTTCCGCAGTCGTCGATGCCCTGCGCGACAACATCGCGAGCTTCGAGGCGTATCCCGACCTCGAATGCCGCGACCTGCGAAAGGCGATAGCCCAGTCTGAAGGCGTGCCGGTCGACTACGTTGTCTGCACGGCCGGCGCCACCGACTTGCTCCATCGCCTCTGCCGGGCGTTGAAGCTGCAATCGGCGCTCGTGACGGCGCCGTGCTTCTCTGGATACGAACAAGCGCTCGAGCAGGCGGGGGCGAAAATACTGCGCCACCCGCTCGCCGAGCGGGACGGTTTCGACCTGACGGAATCCATCTTGGGCTTCGCTGCGGGAGACGACGTGCCCGAGGCGGTGTTTCTCTGCAATCCGAACAACCCGACGGGTTTGACCATCGAGTGCGATCTGCTCGCGCGCATTCTCGACGAAGCGCGGGATGCGGGCGTCTACGTAGTGCTCGACGAGTGCTTCCTCGACTTCACGCACGAGCAGACGGCGGTTCCCCTTTGCGAGGCCTATCCGAACCTCGTGGTCATGCGCGCGTTCACGAAGATGTACGCCATGGCAGGGCTGCGCTTGGGATACGGGATCTGCTCCGATGCGGGCGCGGTGGAGCGCATCGTCGCCGAGGGACAGCAGTGGGCGGTGTCCACGCCGGCGCAAGTTGCGGGCGTCGCCGCGCTTCAGGTTGACGGCTGGATCGAGCGCACGCGCGCCTACGTCGACGAGCAGCGGGCCATTCTGGCCGCCGGGCTCGAAGCGTGCGGCATGCACGTGGTGCCCGGCAAGGCGAACTACCTGATGTTCGGCAGCGACCGGGATATGTACGGCCCGCTTCTGGAGCGGGGCTTTCTGATTCGCCGCTGCGAGAACTACGTCGGGCTCGACGCGCGCTGGTTCCGCATAGCCGTGCGCACCGCTTCCGAGAACGAGGCGTTCCTCGCGGCGTTGCGCGAGGTTGTCGGCATGGGCGGCGTTTGTTCGACGACTACGGCGTGAGAAGCGGGCGATAAGGTAATGAAAACGTTGCGCAACAGGCGAAAGGGGTGCGCATGACAGCAAAGCCGATAATGATTCAAGGCACCATGTCGGGGGCGGGGAAGAGCTTGCTCGCGGCGGGGCTCTGCCGCATATTTGCCCAAGACGGGTATAAGGTTGCCCCGTTCAAGTCGCAGAACATGGCGCTGAACTCGTCCATCACCGCGGAGGGTGCCGAGATGGGTCGCGCCCAGGTCGTGCAGGCCGAGGCTGCTGGCGTGCCGCCCGAGGCGGCGATGAACCCGATTCTTCTCAAACCCACGAACGACACGGGCTCGCAGGTCATCGTGAACGGTCACGTTCTTGGCACGATGAGCGCGCGCGAGTACTTCGCCTACAAGCACAACCTCATCCCCGACATCATGAAGGCCTACGACGACCTGGCGAGCAGGTTTGACATCATCGTCATCGAGGGCGCGGGCAGCCCCGCCGAGATAAACTTGAAGGACGACGACATCGTGAACATGGGCATGGCCAAGATGGCGTCGTCGCCGGTGCTCCTTGCCGGCGACATCGACCGCGGTGGCGTGTTCGCCCAGCTCCTCGGGACGCTCATGCTGCTCGACGAATCCGAGCGCCCTTACATGAAGGGGCTCATCGTCAACAAGTTCCGCGGCGACAAGACGATTCTGGACCCGGGCCTCGACATCCTGCGCGAGCGCAGCGGGCTTCCGATCGCGGGCGTCGTCCCGTACACGCTCCTCGACATCGACGACGAGGACAGCCTGTCCGACCGCCTCGACGTGCGAGGGGCTACCGCGGCCGTCGACGTCGCGGTCGTCCGCCTCCCGAAGATATCGAACTTCACCGACTTCATCGCGCTTGACGCCATCGACGGCATCGGGGTCCGCTACGTGCAACGCGCGTCCGACTTGGGCGAGCCCGACCTCATCATCCTTCCCGGCACGAAGAACACGCTCGCAGACCTCAAGTGGCTGCGCGAAAGCGGGCTCGAGACGGTCCTGCTGAAGCGCGCGGCTGCGGGCACGCCTGTGTTCGGCGTCTGCGGCGGCTACCAGATCCTCGGGCAGGAGGTGAGCGACCCGCTCGGCACCGAGGGCGGGGGGACGATGCGCGGTTTGGGCCTGCTCCCCATCCGCACGGTGTTCGAGCCCGAAAAGCACCAAGTGCGCTCGCAAGGCAGGATCGCGAACGTTGGCGGCCCGCTCGCGGCGCTTTCCGGCGTCGCCGTGGAGGGCTACGAGATCCACATGGGCACCACCGTGCTCGAAGGCGGCTCGCCCGTGTGCGAGCTCGAGGGCGAGGGCGGCACGAGCATGGACGGCTGCTGGTCGGGCAACGTGTACGGCAGCTACCTGCACGGCATCTTCGACACGAAGGAATGCGCGCAGGCTCTGGCGCGGGCGCTGTTCGAGATGAAGGGCCTCGACGCCGAGTCGGTACAGGCGGTCGACATGAAGGCCTACAAGGACGCGCAATACGACAAGCTCGCGCAGGCGATGCGCGAGAACATGGACATGGAACTGGTGTATCGCATCATCGAGGAGGGCGTATGAGCAATTTGGAGAAGCTCGAGTTCGTGAAGCCGGCGGATATCGAGAAGCGGAGCTTCGAGATTATCACGAGCGAGCTGGGGGACAGGGTGCTCGACCCCGAAAACGAGCTCGTCATAAAGCGCGTCATCCACACATCGGCCGATTTCGAGTATGCGGATGCGCTCGCGTTCTCCGAGCATGCCACGACGAAGGGCGTCGAGGCCTTGCGCGGCGGATGCTCGATCGTCACCGACACGAAGATGGCCGCGTCCGGCATCAACAAGCGCGTGCTCGGGAAGTTCGGCGGCACCGTGTACAACTTCATCTCCGACGCCGACGTGGCGGCGGAGGCCAAGGAGCGGGGCGTCACGCGCTCGGCGGTGTGCATGGAGCGTGCGGCAGCGCTCGGCGAGCCGCTCGTGTACGCGGTCGGCAATGCGCCGACGGCGCTCGTCAGGCTCTACGAGATGCTGCAGGCGGGCGAGATGGCCTGCGAGCCGGCGCTCATCGTCGGCGTGCCCGTCGGGTTCGTGAACGTCGTCGAATCGAAGGAGCTCATCTGCGAGCTCGACGTCCCGCACATCGTCGCGCGCGGGCGCAAGGGCGGCAGCAACGTGGCGGCTGCCATCTGCAACGCGCTTCTGTACCTCGCGAGCGGCAACGTGCGCGAATAATCCGAGCGATTCCGAACGCCTACCGTTTTTCAACAAATTGCACCAGAGGGAGGATTCGCAAAAGGCGTAGGTTGTCGAATGTGCTACCGTTTCGTGCAGGGTTAATCTAGGAGAAGGGAAGGACCATGAAGAAGTATCTTGCTCTACTGTGCGCCGCATTGCTGTGTGCAGGATGTCTCGCGCTTGCTGCCTGCTCGGGCGGCACATCGGGGTCTGCTGCGTCCTCTAACGGATCCGCCGCTGCCTCGAGCGCTGCTTCCAGCCAGGCAGCCGACCCCGCCGCATCGTTCGTCGGCGACTGGAAGATCGTCGGCGCCACGACGCAGGGAATCACCGTGGCGGGCGATTTCAGCCAATTCCTCGGCGATGAGGCGAACATGACGATCAACCTGAAAGAAGGCGGTACGGGCAGCGCGGTCGTCAACGAGGAGACGCAGGAAATCACCTGGAAGGTCGAGAACGACACGACGGTTTCGATGACCGCCAATGGCGAGACGCTCACGGGCGTTCTCGAGGACGGGATCATGAAAATCGAGATGCAGGATTCCGAGTTCACGGGTGAAATGCTGCTCTCGAAGGACGGCAGCACTCCCGTCGTGAAGGAGATTTCGGCCGAAGGCGCCCAGAGCATCACCTCCGAGGATGCGCTCGTCGGCGATTGGAAGCTGTCCGGCATGAACATCGCCGGAATGACGGCGTACGGCGATGCCGATCAGCTCTCGCAGCTTGCCGGCGGCACCGATACGACCATGACCATCGAGAAGGGCGGCTCCGGCACGCTCATGGGAGAGCAGGTCGAATGGAGCGTCAGCGCTGACGGCGCGGTCGTCTCGATGAGCGGGATGGACATCCCCGTCAAGTCGTTCGACGGCGGCCTCATGATCGACCTGTCCGACGTGCTCGGCACCACCATGATCATGACGTTCTCCAAGTAATCGAATAGGCGAAAAGCAATGAAGCGGGCCGGACGATTCGTCCGGCCCGCTTCGCGTGTCAGGGTTTCGGAGTGCGTCGGGGCTTTGGGACCCTGATGCACTGAACAGCGGCTTTACGCCTCCTCGGCATCCTCTTCGTCGGTCTTCTTCGGAACGCGTTCGGTGACGTTTGCCAGGATGAGGTCGAACGGCAGGCCGGACCACTGGTCTTTCGCGAGCGTGTGCGAGTAGGCGTCCGTGATCTCGACGAGCTCTTCCTTGCGCATGAAGTAGATGCTGGCTCTTTCGCTCAGGCCGTGGCGCATGGCGTCCTTGATCAGCTGGTGCAGATCGTCGACGTGCATGCCCTGCTTGTCGGACGACGTCTTGAGGACGAACTTGCCTTCGTCGTTGAGTGCCGCGCCCTTCACGGCGTATTTCTGGACGTCGGAAACCCAGCTGTCGTCGTCGTAGAGGGGGTTGTGGGCTACGAAGACTTCGCTGCTGCTGTTCATGACATCTAAAATCCTCAGCAGGAGTGAAATGTCCATATCCGGTTTTGCTTCCGCGAGCATCTTCTTGTACTCGCGCACCTTATCCCACATTACGTCTTCCATGAGGTTCCTTTCTTCGAGTTAGGGGCTAAAGTGCCATATTCCATGCTAAAGCAAGCAACGTAGAGCGGCCAAAGCGCGACCTATGTAATAAAATAAATTTATAATAGCAAATCAAAACTAGTATATGATGAGCATAATGTAAAGATGACTACTCAGTTCGGATATACGGGAAAAGGTTTCGATGCACGAGAATCTTGATGCTATGCTCGATCGGGTCGAGGGGGCCGACGAACAGGCTCGCCTTGCCGCCCGCGATAGGTGGAATGCCGTCGCCAAGCCGATTGGGAGCCTGGGTGCCCTCGAGACCATGGTCGAGGACATCGCGGCGCTCATCGGCACGCCGGATGTCGAGATCGGCAAGCGCGCGGTCGTCGTGCTCTGTGCGGACAACGGCGTCGTCGCCCAAGGGGTCTCCCAGTGCGGCAGCGAGGTCACGACGGTCGTGTGCGGCAGCGTTGCCAAAGGCGTCTCGTCGGTCTGCACGATGGCGCATACCGCCGGCATCGACGCATTTGCCGTCGACATGGGCATGGCAACTCCCTCCGATGCGCCCGGTGTGATCGACCGCAGCATCGCGCGGGGGACAGGAGACATCTCGCTCGGTCCCGCCATGACGCGCGAGCAGGCGCTCTGCGCCATCCGAACGGGCATCGAGCTCGTCGGCATGCTCAAGGAAAAGGGCTACAAGCTGCTCGCTACCGGCGAGATGGGCATTGGAAACACGACGACGTCGAGCGCGATGGCCTCCGTGCTTCTCGGCTTGCCCGTCGAGGCGGTCACGGGGCGCGGCGCGGGCCTTTCCGACGACGGCCTCGAGCGCAAGAAGCGTGCGATCGCCCGCGCGATCGAAGTGAACGTTCCCGACCCGGACGATCCCATCGACGTTCTGGCGAAGCTCGGCGGGTTCGACATCGCGGGGCTCGCCGGCATGTTCATAGGCGGCGCCCTGCATCGGGTTCCGATAATCATCGACGGATTCATCAGCGCCCTCGCGGCCGTCACGGCGGCGCGCATCTGCCCGTCGTGCACGACGGCGATGCTCGCATCCCACATGTCGGCGGAGCCGGCGGCGCGCATGCTCATAGACGAGCTCGGCGTGGAACCCGTGATCCGGGCGGGGCTCCGTCTCGGTGAGGGAACCGGGGCGGTTTGCCTCGTGCCTCTGCTCGATGCAGCCCTCGCGCTCTACAACGGCACGACGTTCGACGATTCCGGAATCGAAGCATACGAGGTCGACCTGTAATGATCGTTTTCGCGACGGGCGGCGCTTCGTGCGGAAAGAGCGCGTTTTGCGAGGAGCTTTGCCAAGCTTTGGGGGGCGATCTCGTCTACCTGGCGGCCATGCAGCCGTTCGGCGAGGACGGAGCCCGTCGCATTGCTCGCCACCGCGCCATGCGCGCAGGCAAGGGCTTCGAGACCGTCGAGTGCTTCACCGGCTTTTCGGATGTCGTCGAAAGCGGCGTGCTCGACGGAAAGACGGCCTTGCTCGAGTGCCTGGGCAACGTCGTGGCCAACGACCTGTTCTCCGAAGGCGAATCGGCGCGCGACGAGGACGCGGGCGCTCGTTGCGCTAGAATAGGCGCCGTGCTCGAAGAGCTTTGCATGCGCTGCAGCCATGTTGTGGTAGTCGGGAACGAGGTCGCCTGCGACGGCGTTGCCTACCCGCCCGAGACGCGCCTGTACCAAGATGTCCTAGGTGCCGTGTCGCGCGCGCTCGCCGCGAGGGCCGACTTCGTCGTGGAGTGCGTCTCGGGATGCGCGCTGCCCCTGAAGGGTTTCGACGCGGGCCCTCGGCACGTAGATGTTCATAAGCTGGCCTCCCTGGCCGATGAGGTGTAAGTCATGAAACTAGTGCAGAGCGCCATACTCGCGTTCAGCAGCTTCTCGAAGATCCCCATGCCGCAAATCGAGTGGCGCGAGGAGAACATGCGTTACATGATGGCGTTCTTTCCCGTCGTCGGGCTTGCCGTCGGGCTTGTCGTGGCGCTTTGGGTGCTCGTTTCCCAGCTGCTCGGCTTCGGGAGCACGCTGTTCGGCGCCGGGCTCGCGCTCGTGCCCGTTCTCGTGACCGGGGGCATACACCTCGACGGTTTCTGCGACGTGGTGGATGCGCAGTCGAGCCATGCGGAGCCCGTGCGAAAGCGCGAGATACTCAAAGACCCCCACGCCGGAGCGTTTGCCTCCATCGGGGTGGCTGCGTATCTGGTCGCCTATGCCGCGTTTTCGTCCGAGCTCGAGCCAACGTGGACGGTCGCCGCTCTCGTTTGCGGCGTCCACGTCACGAGCCGGTGCCTGAGCGGCATCGCGACGCTGCTGTATCCGACGAGCAAGTCGAAGGGCATGCTGTCGATGTTCCATGAATCGGGCGTCGGCTCGCATGTGCCCGTCGCGTTGGGAATCGAGCTGGTCGCATGCATCGGCTGCATGGTTCTTGCGAGCCCCGTTGCCGCCGTGGCCATGATCGTCGTCGCGCTCGCCTGCGTCGCTGCGCTCTGGCCGTTCGCCAAGACGCAGTTCGGGGGCATGAGCGGCGACTTGGCCGGCTTCTTCCTGCAGGCGGCCGAACTGCTCATGATCGTTGCCATCGTGGTCGTCTTTAAGGTGGTGGGACTGTGATACTCGTCGTCGGCGCGCTCGCATCCGGAAAGCGCTCGTACGTGAGCTCGCTCGGTTACGCCGATTCGGACATGTCTGCCGACATGGCGGACGATCGTCCTGTTCTCCTGTGCGCCGAGGAGCTCGTCAGGACGTACGACGGCGATATCGCAGAGCTCGCCCAACGGATCGCCGAGGCAAAGCGCGTGGTCGTGTGCACCGAGGTCGGCTCGGGCATCGTGCCCGTCGACAAGGGCGAGAGGGCGTGGCGCGAGAGGGCGGGGAGGCTCTCCGTCGAGATCGCCAAGCGCGCCGACGCCGTCGTGCGCCTCGTGTGCGGAATACCGCAGCCGGTGAAAGGGACGGTTGCGAAAGCCGTCCGGTACGAGGGCCATGCCTTCTTTGCAAACCGCGACTGCAAGTACTTCCCCTGCCATGAGGGAATCGACGAGGACGAGTTCAATTGCCTGTTCTGCTACTGCCCGCTCTACGCCCTCGGTCCCCACTGCGGCGGGAACTTCACGTACACGGAGAAAGGGCGCAAGAACTGCAAGAATTGCGCCCTTCCCCACGTGCGCGACAACGGCGCCGCCATCGTGGCGGCGCATTACGAGCAATTAGCTCAACTTGCATCCAATTAATCCAGCTCAATAGCCTCTCTTCCTCCATCGGAACTGCATGTTATCACCGATAACTTTGTGCAAACTGACGATTGTTGACCGTTGGGCATAAAAACTATTTATAAAGCGATGCAAACGGCTTAAAGTACAATCACGCAGTAGGGTATCTGCGTGGAATTGACTTGTTTTCAAGGAGGACAACGTGATTATCATCGGCGAGAAGATTAACGGTTCCATCCCCAAGACCGGCGCTGCCATCGCGGCGAAGGACGAAGAGTACATCCGTATGCTCGCTCGCACCCAGACCGAGGCGGGCGCTGATTACATCGATTGCTGCGCGTCGGTGAACGAGGGTGAGCTCGAGGTCGAGGAATGGCTCATCGGCCTGATCATGGAAGAGTCCGATCTGCCCATCTGCATCGACAGCCCCGATCCCCAGGTTTGCGTCGACGCCATGAAGTTCTGCGGCGACCGCGTGGGCCTCATCAACTCGGTTTCTGGCGAGGGCAACAAGATGGACATCGTGTTCCCCGTTATCGCCGACACCAAGTGGGGTTGCGTTGCGCTGCTGTCCGACGACTCGGGCATTCCGCCTACAGCCGAAGGCCGCATCGCCGTGTTCGAGAAGATCATGGCCAAGGCCACCGAGTACGGCATCACGCCTGACCGCCTGTACATCGACCCGCTCGTAGAGACGCTCGGCGCCAACAGCGAGAGCCTCATCACGTTCAACGAGTGCGTGAAGTACATCAAGGAGAAGTACCCGACCATCCACATCACGTCCGGCCTCTCCAACATCTCGTTCGGCCTGCCGGTCCGCAAGATGATCAACATGCCGTTCCTCGTTCTGGCCATGAACGCCGGCATGGACAGCGCCATCATGGACCCGACGAACCGCGACATGAACGGCGTGCTGCACGGCACCCTGGCCCTGCTCGGCGAGGACGATTTCTGCCTGGACTACATCGAGGCGTATCGCGACAACCTCTTCGGTCCCATCAACAGAGACTAACCTCCTTTTTCTAAGGCGGCGGGCGCGAGCTCGCCGCTTTTTTTGTATGGTGGTAGCGAACGGAAACGACAGCGCAGCCGCGAACGGCTGCATCGCGAAGAGGCGGTTGGTCGATGAAGGTCTTCATAGACGATGCGGGGAAGCGCTTCGAAGTTGAAGTCGAAGGGCAATGCAACGTGCTCGACGTTCTCCAGCGGGAGCGCGTCGATATCAGGGCTACCTGCGGCGGGGTCGGAAAGTGCGGCAGGTGCCAGGTTCTCGTCCGCAACGACGAGGGCTTGAACTTCCGATTGGCTTGCACGACCCTGGTGAGCGACGGCATGGAGGTCGTCGTCGAGCGTGCCGGGGAGATGGACGTCGTGCAGAGCGGCGTCACGCAGGAGTTCTCGCCAGACGAAGGAGCGTCGGGTCTGGGCATGTCGGTCGACATCGGCACGACTACGGTGGTCGCCTACTTGCACGACTTGTCGACGGGCGCCCGCCTCGCGACCGTCGGTCGGTCGAACCCCCAGATCGCATTCGGCAGCGATGTGATCAGCCGCATCTCTGCGAGCGTCGATGGGAAGCTCGACATGATGACGGGCATCATACAGGACGCCCTGCGCGAGATGAAGGCCAAGCTCTGCAAAGTTGCCAAGGTGAGTCCCGACGAGGTCGTCGCCGTGTCCATCGCGGGCAACACGGTCATGCAGCATATCGCGGCCGGCTTGCCGCCCGACACCATAGGCGTCAACCCGTTCACGCCGTTGTCGCTGTTCGGAGACGTGCGCGTCATAGATGGCCTCGGCCCCTGCTATTTCGCGCGCTGCATTGCCGGCTACGTCGGCGGCGACATCACGGCGGGCATGCTGGCATGCGGCCTCGGCGAGGGCGGCACGCGGTTGTTCCTGGACTTGGGAACGAACGGCGAGATGGCGCTCTCGGTGGGCGAGCGCATCATATGCTGCGCCACCGCCGCCGGACCCGTGTTCGAAGGTGCGAACATCCACTTCGGCATGCCGGCATCGCCTGGCGCGGTCTCCCAGGTGTCGCTTGTCGGCGACGAGGTGAAGGTGCGCGTCGTCGGCGACGTCGACCCGATCGGCATATGCGGCACGGGCGTCATAGACGCCGTGGCCCTCATGGTGCGCGAGGGCGTGGTCGACGAGACGGGCTATCTTTTGGGGCCCGATGAATTGGACGGGCCGCTTGCGCAGTACGTCGGACGCGAGTCGGACCGCAACGTGTTCTATCTCACGGAAGACCGCTCGCTCTACATCACGCAGGACGACGTGCGCAGCTTGCAGCTGGCCAAGGCGGCCGTGTGCGGCGGCATCATGACCATGGTCGATGCGGCGGGCATCGACGTCTCCGACATCGGCGAACTCGAGATCGCCGGCGGGTTCGGGGCGTACCTGAACCTCGATTCCGCAGCGGCGATAGGGCTGTTTCCCGCAGAACTCGCACCGTGCGCTTCAAGTGTCGGGAACACGTCGGGCGAGGGCGCGACCGCGCTCATGTTGTCGCAGGCGGCGCGGAATCGAGAGCTCGCCATCGTCGACAAATGCACGTATCTCGAGCTGTCCACATCTTCGGAGTTCAACGACTACTACATAGAGATGATGGAGTTCTAGCAGGGTACTGGACGCAAAAAGGAAGCGGGGTGCGGCTATGCAGGCGGTAATGGAGATCATCGAGCGACAGGGTTTCGACTGCGTGGGCACGTGCCCCGCCGGCGATCTGGTCGTACGCGAAGAGGTCCGCAGCATGTGCGCGGCAGACAAGTGCCACATATACGGCACGAGCTGGGCTTGCCCTCCGGCATGCGGGGACATCAACGATTTCGAGCGCCAGATGCATTCGTTTCTGCATTGCACGGTCGTCCAGACGGTCATGCAGCTCGAGGACGAGTTCGACGGCGAGACGATCGTCGAGGCTCAGCGCGTGCAGATGGAACGGTACTTCAAGATGCTCGACGACCTCGACGATGCGGGGCTGAGCGCCCAAGTCATGACGTTCGCGTCGGGGCATTGCCGACTCTGCAAGACGTGCACGTACCCCGATGCGCCGTGCCGTTTTCCCGACAAGCGTCCCGTGTCCATGGAAGCTGCAGGCCTCTATGTCGCCGAGACTTGCACGAAGGCCGGGATTCCCTACAACCATGGGAAGAACACCATTGCCTATTCGAGCTGCGTTCTGCACAACTGATTGCATGCAGCCCTGCCTCCATCGTCGTTACTTGCTCGTGGCCAATACGCGAAACTAGATAGGATGATGTCCAATGATTCGTTTGGGGATAGACACGGGCGGCACGTTCACCGACTCCGTGGTCATCGATACGGAAAGCATGAAGGTTCTCGGCAAGGCGAAGGCTCTCACCACCAAGGAAAACCTCATGCGCGGTATCGTCAGGGCGATGGACGGGATACCGGGCGACGTGCTTGCGCAGGTTGAGCATGTCGCGCTCTCGACGACGCTGGCGACGAACGCATGCGTCGAGGGGAAAGGCGGCCGCGCCAAGCTCGTCATAGTCGGCACGACGCCCGAAATACTTCGTCGCGTCGACGCGGCGGGAGTGTTCGGCATACCCTACGACGACGTGATCACGACCGAGTTCGTGGGCACGTACGACGGCAGCGACGTGACCATGCCCGACTGGGAGGCGCTGTACGAGAGCAGCCCCTCGTTCTTCGAGGAGGCCGAATCGTTCGGCATCGCCAGCCTCTACGCGCTGAACAACGGCGCCGTCGTGGAAAAGGACGGCGCACGGTTCCTGCGCGAGCGGTTCGGGAAAATCGTGGTCGAGGCGACGAGCGTCGCCGTAGAGCCCAACGTCATCGGACGCGGGGCCACGGCCCTTCTCAACGCGCGGCTCGTACCCGTGATAGAGGAGTTTCTGTCGGCCATCGATGCGGCGCTCGCCGAGCGCGGCCTCTCCGTCCCCGTCTCGGTCGTGCGCAGCGACGGCACGCTCATGTCCGAGGAGCTTGCCCGGATTCGCCCGGTCGAGACCATACTGTCGGGCCCGGCCGCATCGGTGACGGGCGCGCAGATGCTCGTCGGGGCGGACGAGAGCCTCATCGTCGACATCGGCGGTACGACTTCCGATATGTCGATCGTGCACCGCGGACGGCCGAACAGGACGGACGGAATCGTGATTGGGGGTTGGAAGACGCAGGTCGCGGGAGTGTCGATAGACACCATCGCGCTCGGCGGCGACACCGTCGTGCGATACACGAAGAACAGCCGCCTCGAGCTCGGCACGCGGCGCGTCACGCCGTTGTGCATCGCCGCCGCGCGCTGGCCTCGGGTAAAACGCTCCCTTGCGCGCTACCTGCGCGAATCTCCCGTCGATTTCTACTCGCGTTACGAGCTTCTCTACCTCATGCGCGATCCGGGCGACCTCTCGCGTTTCCGCGAGCCCGAGCAACTCCTCATCGAGCTTCTGCGCGGCGGGCCCATGTCCCTGTACAACGAGCAGACGTCCATTCTCGGGTTGAAGGTCGGCCGTCTCGAGGACGAGGGAATCGTGATGCGCTGCGGCTTCACGCCGACCGACGCCATGCACTTGCGCGGGGATTTCGGCGAGTTCGACGCCGAGGCGTCGCGTCTCGGGGCCCAGTGCATACTGAAATCGTACAAGGGCAAGGACGCCGCTTCGGACGAATCGGAATTGAGCAAGCTCGTCGACGAAGTGTATGAGCTGGCAGAGCTTCGCCTGTTCAATCAGGCGGTTGGCGCATTGTGCCAGGATGCGATATGGCCGCAAGGATCGACCGGGCTCGACTCCCAGATGAGCGCCTTGGCGCGTGCCGTGTGGGAGCGTAGGCGTAGTGGGCAACAGCATGCGTTCGACGTGCGGTTCACAGGCTCGACGCGCCTCGTGGGCATTGGCGCGCCGACGCATGTGTTCCTCGACGAGGTGGCGGACGCGCTCGGCGTCGAGCCTGTCGTGCCGGACCATGCCGAGGTCGCGAACGCGATCGGCGCTGCGGTTTCGGACGTGACGGTCGAGACGACGGTCCGCGTCATTCCCGTCCGCGAGCATGACGGAGTGGTCAAAGGTTACCAAGCCTGCGGGTCCGAGCGTTCGATTCTTTGCGACAATGTCGAGGAGGCGCTTGAGGCCGGACGCAAGCTGGCGCGCGAGCAGGCGACAGCCGAGGCGCGCCGTCGAGGCGCGTCCGGCGACCTGCCGTGCGAGCTCGTCGAGAAGCGTGTGGAGTACAATGCCATGGGGGCCATGCACATCTTGCGTGAATGGGTGATCACGGCGATTGCAGGTTAGGGCTTTTCCGATTGTGCACATTGTATAAAAAGGGTCAAAACTCATTGACGGTCTCAGGTAATAAAGATATTTTATGACCATAGCAATTGGCGCAGTTCAAATAGCTTTTAGTTGAAAGGGGCAATCATGGCGCTGCTTGACGATCTCCGCGAGAAGACAATGAAGGGCAAGAGGAAGGAAACCGGTCCGCTCGTACAGCAGGCTCTGGACGAGGGCATGGATCCGCAGGAAATCCTCGACGCAATGATCGATGCCATGGGCATCATCGGCGACCGTTTCACCAAGGGCGAGTGCTTCGTCCCCGAGATGCTCGTCGCAGCTCGTGCCATGAACGCTGGTACCGAGATCCTGAAGCCGGCTCTGGCCGCTGGTGGCACCGAGCCTCTGGGCCATGCCGTCATCGGCACCGTCGCCGGCGACATGCATGACATCGGCAAGAACCTCGTCCGCATGCTCATCGAGGGCAAGGGCGTCGAGGTCGACGACCTGGGCGTTGACGTCGCCCCCGAGAAGTTCGTCGAGTACGTCGGTGCTCACCCCGAGTGCAAGGTCGTCTGCCTGTCCGCCCTGCTGACCACGACCATGCCGTCCATCGACGCGACCATCAAGGCTCTCGCCGACGCTGGCCTGCGCGACAACGTCAAGATCATGATCGGTGGCGCCCCTGTGACCCAGGAATTTGCCGAGGAAGTTGGCGCCGACGCCTACACGCCGGATGCCGGTTCCGCCGCTGCGAAGATCGTCGAGTTCTTCTAAGATCGAACACTGATCAAAAGAAAGCCGTCCGCATGTGCGGGCGGCTTTTTTGTTGCGAGAACATGGCTTGATACGAGACATCTAGCTGGAGTTGAGCAGGGTGTTCAGCGAAACGAGGAGGTAGAAGCGGAAATCGGGGTCGTTCAGGTCGGGGTCGATTATCTCCAGTATCTTGTCCATATGGTTTCTGAGCGTATTGCGGTGAAGGTACAGTTTCCGTGCGGCTTTCGCGGCGTTCCGCTCGCACAGCAAATACGTGAGCAGCGTTTTGGAATACTTCGTGTTGTGGGAGCGGTCGTACGCGAAGAGCACGTCCGCCTCGTAGCAAATGGGGACGCCGGTGCATTTGTCGGCCAGCAGGTGGCTGAACGTGCTTTCGCACGATACGAGCTGCGGTTGCGCGTCTGCGCTTGATTCGACTGTATCGTGCATGTGCATGTTCAGCTCGTAGTAGGTTTTAAGTAGGGTGAAGTCGCTGAACCGATTGGACAAGACGACGGTTCGCTTGAGGGACTTGCAGCATTTTGCCAGATGGCTCATGAAGCTGGGCGTATCTTCTTGCTTGATGTGGAACAGCACGATAGCCGTGTCCTTGTAGATATAGGCATGGCTGTCGAAATCGCCCGACAGCTGGCCCATCGTCCGCATGTGGAGCAAGTGGTTCTGGTACTCGTCCGGTTCAAATCGAACCGTCGCCATGCGGAAGTCCGACATCACGTCCCAATGCGTCGACCGTTTGAGCTCGTCTGCAATGTCGCGCGTGTTCGTGAGCATGCCGTCGAGCATATGGACGACGTAGCTGTTCTGGAAACCTGCAATATAGCCTTGCTGGGCCCCGCGGGATGCCATGAGCGGCGCGATGAGCGTGCCGAACTCCTGCGCGATTGCCACCTCGCAGTACCCGAGGTCGCCCCACGTGTCGATCATGAAGAAGTAACCGACGAGCTTTCCGTGGTAGCGAACCGGTTTGGCCAGGATTCGCATCGTGTACACCTCGGAGTCGACGAGCTCCGCACGTGCGAGGTTGGAGATACGGTAGTAATCGCCCGTGCGGTTGAGGGCTTCCACGATGTTGAGCGGATACAGGCCGTCATGCAGTATCTGGTAGTGCCACGTGGCGCTTATCTCGCACATCTCGAAATCGACGCGCGAGATCATGCGCCAGCCGGCGTCGGCGACGTACTGCGGGCGCGGCACCAGCTTCGCTGTCGCGTCCAGCATGTCTTGGTAGGGCGCATCGGAAATGAGCAGGTCGTTTATGAGATCGTGCCAATTCCGGTATTGCTCCATGGCGTTCACGAGCGCATCGAAGAGCGCGTCGAGGTCGCAGTCGTCGGGTACGACGATGCGCGGGATGCCACGGCATAGGTCGGCGAGGTTCTCCGTCACCACGCAGCCGAACAGGTCGTTCGGGTCCAAGGCGGGAGAGGGCACCTCATGCGCGTCGGCGACGAAGTAGAGGAACCCGGGACGGCTTGCAAAGCGCGTGGACGCGACGCCGACCCACTGGATCTTGAGGGGTCCGACATGCTCGTCGACGATTCGGGCGTCAGGGACGCTTTCGAGCGCCTTCGTGTACATGTAGCGAAGCGATAGGTTCATGAACGGCCTCCGACAATGATAAGTCCGCGAACTGATTTACCAGGTCAAGTTTAGTTGTGCAACAGTGCACAATCAATTGGGCAAAACGTAGTATCTGATGCACTTGTGGCTTTCACCTGCGTTTTTCTATTCTCTCTTTCAAGGTGGGATAGATGTCGGCTCATAGAAAGGGGAAAGAAAATGAGTGACGACG
>CAMOUE010000021.1 GCA_946626265.1 uncultured Eggerthellaceae bacterium
GAATCGAGCAAGGGGTTCAAGTCGCCGGTGAGGCCATAGACGGTGCAGTGATGACTTTGGACGTCGTCGACGCGAACGCGGGCGCTGCTGGCGAAAACGTGTCCGAGGCGCGTGCGCAAGTCGAGGCGCTCGTGAATGCAGACGTGCTTACCTCCGAAGACGCCGAGTCATTGCTCGATAGCCTCGATCGGGCGGATTCCGCAATCGCCGGCATCGACACGGATGGTACCCGCTCGGCCCTTACAGGTGCAAAGGGTACCCTGGATAAAATTGGCGAAGCCGGTGAAGCCATCGGGAGCGCATCTTCGGAGCTTTCCAGCGCGGCTGAGCAAGCTGGACAGCTATCGGAGGGGTTGAAGGGCGCGATTGAGGGCATCGACTCGCTTGAAGAAGGTTCAGACGCTCTCAAATCAGGCCTTTCGGATCTGAAGGCCGGAACGGACAGGACCTCTCAGGCGCTCGACGACGCAGTTGCGGGCAGCGGCAAGCTCGCAGATGGCGCGACGGCGCTCAAGGGCGATTCCGAAGGGGGCTTGACAGCAGCGGCCGCCGGCGCACATGAGCTTGCCACGGGCGCGAGCGAAGTCGCAAGCGGTGCAGGAAAGCTCGCCGATGGCACGGATGCGCTCGGAAGCGGGTCGACTGCGCTTGCCGAAGCATCGGACATCATGGCCGAGGCTCTTGAAGCCGCCGCCGAAGGCGGGGCGGCCTTGACGCAGGGACTTCAGGTTTTCAACGACGAGGGAATCAGCGAGATCGGGGACGCCATCGACAACAGGGTCCTGAAGCTCTCCGACCGCTTCGATGCAATCACGGCGGCAGGTAAGCGCTACACGAACTTCGGCGGAATCGCCGCCGAGACGACGGGTTCCGTCAAGTTCGTATACGAGATGGACGGGATATCGCTCGGATAACCTCGCGTCGCGTCGCCGGTCACGATGCGGCTTGCGTCCTCGGTTAGCACGCTTCTTGGATACGTTGCCGCGCTCAGCGGCTTGGGACAAGGCGCTTCTTCGTTATCCACCGCGGGTGCCGGGTGTGCCGCCCCGCGACAGCGCGCTTCCCCGGCATCCTGCCGCGCGTGCCGTCCGGGCATCCGCCGATCAGCGCACATCCCCGGTATCCTGCCAGGACCGCCTGCCGGGGCGTCCCTGGATCAGCGCACATCCCCGGTATCCTGCCACCCCCGCCTGCCGGGGCGTTTCTGGATCAGCGCACTTCCCCGGTATCCTGCCACCCCCGCGAACTCGCGGCATAATATCCGAGATGTGCGTCGTCGCCTGGCGAAATAACCGAGATGTGCGCCCGCACTTCCCGCATATCCTGCCATCCGCCGTCCGCGGACGGCGCACTTCCCCTATATTATGCCGCGAAAACATCGGGGTGGCTGAATTTCCGAGAAGTGCGCGATAGGGCGGGAAACGCGCCGTCGGGTGGGGGTGGCCTCGGTCTAGGAGGGCGCCGTCTGATTTGGAAACGTCCCCAGATGGCGAGGCGGCAACTTGACAGGTCGGGCGCTGTTGGGCGAATGAGTATGCTGATGGAAGGAAAACGCGCAGCAGGCTGCGGAGGTGCGCAACCGAGAACGGAAGGTTATCTCAATGCGGGATTGTGGGGCGTTGGATGTGAAATCCGCCTGCGGGCCCCGTCCGTAATCGTGCTTGAAATCCCTATGATGTTCGAATGCGCCATTGAACAGCGTAAACCGTATAATAAATAGTTATACCGACGCGCACTGCATCGCCAAGAACGCATAAATTCAACGCATGATAAAACCCGACTAAACGTAATAAGCTGTCTATTGAAAAGGAAAGCCATCAGTAGATTAGCAGCATGAGCGTTGCGCTCTCGCGCGGCGTGGGCATCACGAACATCCGAGGGCTGCGAGGAGTCGGTGCGCGGCGGTTGGGCCCACGCCGCGCGAGAGCGAACGCTCATGCGACATTACAACCTCCTGCGAGGCGGTTCAATGCGAGTCGCATGGTACAATTTCGCCATAACGTGGTGAAAGGGGGTCTCGTATGGCCGGACTTGCAAACGAGCGCGCTCGCGTTCTGTCTAACGAGGAGGTGGGACCTGGCTTACACGTTCTCAGCCTCGAATCGCCCGGCATCGCCGGAAGCATAAGACCGGGACAGTTCGTCCATATGCGGATACCGAGCTTGGAGTCGCATGTTCTCAGACGCCCGTTCTCGGTCTACGCGCACGATGCAGACGCGGGCATCCTCGACATCCTGTACCAAGAGGTCGGAAGCGTCACGAAGCTCATGCCGCATATGAGCGACGGTTTCGTCGAGCTGATCGGACCAGTCGGGAATACGTGGAACAGCGCAGCGAGGCGTGCGCTCATCGTGGGCGGCGGCGTCGGCGCTGCTCCGTTGTTCATGTTGACAGAGCAATTAGTCGCAAGCGGCAGCGCGGTCGACGTCGTGCTCGGCGCCCAAACCGAGAAGGCCCTTGTGTGCCGCGAGCGCTACGAGCGACTGCTCGGACGAAATCCCGAATGCGCAACCGACGACGGCACGTACGGCCGTGCCGGTTTCTGCACGTCGCTCGTCGAGGAGCGGTTGCGCGAAGGCACGTTCGGGGACGGCGGGCCTTACGAGTACGTAGCCGTATGCGGCCCCGTGCCGCTCATGAGAATCGTCGCCGGCCTCGCGGCTGATGCAGGTGTCCCCTGCGAGGTGTCGATGGAAAAGCGCATGGCCTGCGGCGTGGGCGCTTGCCTTTCATGTGTCGTCGACACCGTCGACGGGAAACGGCGCTCATGCGTTGACGGGCCCATCTTCGATGCGCAGGAGGTGGTCTGGTAATGAACGGAGATACGGTGTTCACTGCGATGACCCCGGCTCAAACGAGCGTCTCGATGTCCGTGGACCTCGGGGGGCTCTCGATGAAGAACCCCGTCACGGTCGCGTCGGGAACGTTCGCGGCGGGACGGGAGTACTCCGATTTCGTAGACGTCGCCGCGCTCGGCGCAGTGACGACGAAAGGCGTGTCGCTGCATGGTTGGGAGGGCAACGCGAGCCCCCGCATCGCCGAGACTCCGAGCGGCATGCTCAATTCCATCGGGCTCCAAAACCCTGGGGTGAACCACCTCATCGAGCATGAGCTGCCCTGGCTCAGGCAAGTGGGGGCGACGACGATAGTCAACGTGTCGGGCCACAGCTTCGACGAATACGTGAACGTGATAGAAGCCCTCGAGGCCACGGATCTCGTCGACGCGTACGAGATAAACATCTCGTGCCCGAACGTCGATGCGGGTGGTATGACGATTGGAACCGACCCGAAAAGCGTCGAGCAGGTCGTGGCGCTCTGCCGGAAGGCCACGAAACGGCCGATGATAGTGAAGCTCACGCCCAACGTAACCGATATCACGGAAATCGCGCGTGCCGCAGAGGCGTCGGGAGCCGACGCGCTCTCGCTCATAAACACGTTGCTCGGCATGGCGATCGATGTCCGTACGAGACGCCCGCAGCTCGCGCGGGGGGTCGGCGGCCTGTCGGGTCCCGCCGTTAAGCCCGTCGCGCTCAGGCTCGTGTGGGAGACGCACAAAGCCGTTTCGGTCCCGCTTCTCGGCATGGGCGGCATCTCGAACGGGACGGACGCCGTCGAATTCATGCTTGCGGGCGCAACGGCCGTGGCCGTCGGCACTGCCAACTTCACGAACCCGTTCGCGACCGTGGAGGTCATCGACGGAATAGCAGAGTATTGCGAAACATATGGCGTAAAAGATGTCAACGAACTGATAGGAGCCCTCGAATGGTAAACGCATTTTCCGACATTCCCGCGTCCGAGCGCATAATCGTAGCCCTCGATTGCGGTCGCGACGAGGCTATCGCCCTGGCCGAGGCGCTGAGGGGCAAGGCGCGCTGGGTGAAAATCGGCATGACGCTGTACTACGCATGCGGCCCGTCCATAATAGCGTCCTTCAAGCAGCGCGGGTTCAAGGTGTTCCTCGACCTCAAGCTCCACGACATCCCGTTCCAGATCGAGGGCGCCGCCGAATCTGCCGCGATGACGGGTGCCGACATGCTCACGATGCACATCCTCGGCGGTTCCGCGATGCTCGAGGCGGCGCAGCGCGGAGTCGAGAAGGCTGCGAAAGCCCGCGGGACGCAGGCAGCGGCCACGCTCGGCATAACGGTGCTCACGAGCATGGATGCAGACGCGTTGTCCGAAATCGGCATAGACCGCGAGCCGGCCGATCAAGTCGCCCTGCTCGGAGAAGTGGCGAAGAAGGCGGGGATTTCGGGCGTCGTCGCATCGGCCCAGGAGGCGGCCGTCCTTCGCGAGATACTCGGACCGCGGGCGTTCATCGTGACGCCCGGCGTGAGGCCGGCGGGTGCCGAAAAGGGTGACCAGAGCCGTGTG
The DNA here is from genome assembly GCA_946626265.1 of uncultured Eggerthellaceae bacterium. Taxonomy (GTDB): domain Bacteria; phylum Actinomycetota; class Coriobacteriia; order Coriobacteriales; family Eggerthellaceae; genus UBA9715. The sequence continues at coordinate 4,375 of CAMOUE010000021.1, forward strand.
ACGACTCCTGCCCAAGCATTCGAGAACGGGGCCTCGCATATCGTTATCGGTCGCCCGATAACGCGCGCCGAAGATCCCGCGGCCGCGTTCGATGCGATCGTGGCCGAGGTTCAATAATGCCAAAAACACAGAGAATCAGCACGATGACCTGGCATTTATGCAGGTGATGTGCATTATTGGTCATAATGTGAGCAAGAAGGGAAATTTTCCTTGTGCTTTGCAACGATTCAAGGTTAGAATTACCCCACATCAGGCACAACGCATCTTAAACACTACAGCCAATCATCAAGGGTAAGGTAATTGGTGCGGTGATGTGTGTGCGACATGAAGACCGTATAGTCGTAAACACGATTCGCGGTAATACGACATAGGAAAAAAGGAGTGTACGAATGGCAATCCCCAAACTCAGCGATGCGGAGCGCAAGGCAGCCCTCGAGAAGGCCAAGGAGGCTCGCATCAAGCGCGCCGAGATTCGCGAGCAGCTGAAGAGCGGTAAGCTCACTCTCAAGCAGGTTCTCGACATGAAGGACGATCCCATTGTCGGCCGTATGAAGGTTTCGACGCTCATCGAGACGCTGCCCGGCTACGGAAAGGCGAAGTCCGAGAAGATCATGGGCGAGTTGCAGATCGCCGAGAGCCGCCGTCTGCGCGGTCTGGGCGAGCGCCAGCAGGCTGCGCTGCTGGAGCGCCTCGGTTAATCACCGATGAGGCACGGCAATCTCTTTGTAATATCCGGGCCATCAGGTGCTGGCAAAGGCACGCTGGTGGCCCGCCTTTTGCGTGAAGTTCCCGATGCATGGCTTTCGGTGTCGGCGACGACGAGGGCTCCGCGTGACGGCGAGGTCGACGGTGTCAACTACTACTTTGTCGACAAGGACCGTTTCCTTGCCATGGCGCAAGAAGGCGAACTGCTCGAATGGGCGGAGTACTCGGGGAACTGCTACGGAACGCCGATGAAGTCCGTCATGGACATGATTGAGAACGGTCGCCAGGTCATCTTGGAGATCGATGTTCAAGGCGCCTTCCAGATCGCGGAAAAGATCCCGGACGCCATTCTCGTGTTCATAGAGCCGCCTTCCGTGGAGGAGCTCGAGCGCAGGCTGCGGTCACGGGGCACCGAGACCGAGGCGGCCATAGCGAAGCGCATGGAGGCAGCGCAGATGGAACTTTCCCGCAAAGAGGAGTATGATAAACGGCTCGTAAACGACGATTTGGAGCAGGCCGTATCCGAGCTTGTTTCATATGTGAACATGAGAGCTGAAGAAACGCGAGGTTAATGGATTATGAGCATCATCGAACCGAAAATTGACGTATTGCTCGACGAAACCGAGAACGACCGCTTCCTGCTGTGCGCACTCGCCAGCAAGCGCGCTCACGACATCAACGACATGCTTCGCGGCCAGCGTGACCGTGCAATCCAGCTCCAGACGGCTGTCGAGATCGCGCGCGCGTCCGACAAGAAGCCGCTGTCCATCGCGTTTGCCGAGATAGCACGTGGGGAAGTGTCGTACGATCCCGAGTCGATCGACGCCGCAAACCACTAGGGAAACCATGGAAGAGCAACATCAGCGCATCTGCCTGGTCCACTATCACGAAATAGGCCTCAAAGGCCATAATCGATCGAATTTCGAGAAGCGCCTCGTCAAGAACATCGAGGCGCTTCTTGGTGGTTTTCCCGTGGTTACCATTCACCGTATCTCGGGGAGGCTCTGCGTTTTCCTGCGCGAGGGCTGCGACCTCGAAACGGCCGTTGCCGTTTCGGATGCGATCAGGGGCGTACCGGGCGTGGCGCGCGTATCATGCGGTTTCAAATGCGAGCGCGATCTCGAGGAAATGGGCCAGGTTGCAGCAAACGCGCTTGCAGAATGCGACGAGTTCGAGACGTTCAAGGTTCACGCACGTCGGAACCATACCGATTTCGAAACGGATTCGATGCAGATGAACCAGATAATCGGGGCTGCATTGTGCAAGGCGTTCCCCGAGAAGAAGGTCAAGATGAAGGACCCCGACGTCACCGTCGTGGTCGAAGTGGTGCAAAGCTCCTCATACATATACGCGCGGTCTGTGAGGGGCATAGGAGGGCTTCCCGTGGGGTCATCCGGGAAGGTCGTCTCGCTTCTCTCGAGCGGCATCGATTCCCCAGTCGCGCTTTGGAAGCTGGCTCGCCGCGGCGCGGAATGCATCGGCGTACATTTCTCCGGGAGGCCCCAGACCTCCGACGCAAGCGAGTACCTCGTCGACGATATCGCGCATGTCCTCGAAAAGACGGGGTGCATAGCGCGCGTATACATCGTCCCGTTCGGCGACTACCAGAAGGAAATCGCCCTCAAGGTCCCACCGTCCCTGCGGATAATCATGTACAGGCGCCTCATGTTCAAGGTTGCGGAAGTGATAGCCAGTAGGGAACGCGCAGGGGCGCTCGTAACAGGCGAGAGCCTCGGCCAGGTGGCATCGCAGACGCTCGATAACATTCGGGCGACGGACGCCGCCGTCGAAATTCCCGTGCTTCGTCCGCTCATCGGGTCGGACAAGCTCGAGATCATCGAGGCCGCCCAGACGCTCGGAACATACGAGATCTCATCGCAGGACGCTCCTGATTGCTGCACGTTGTTCATGCCGCGCAGTCCCGAGACCCATGCGAAACTCGACCAGGTGCTCGAAGCGGAGGCGCTCTTGCCGCTCGACGAGTGGATACCAAAGATCGTCGAGGCGGCCGATATTCTCGATTACCGCTGTCCGTCGTTCAAGTCGCGCATCAAGGCGGTCGTACAGGAGCGCTGACGAGCAGAACAAGCGGGGAATAGCTGTCAGTTGCAGGCAGCTTTCGAGTGAAAATGCGATATCGGGAAGCCGCTTTCGGGCGGCTTTCCACACTATTGCGGCACGTTTCCAAGCGTATATTCTGCCTTGCCGCTAAAAGGCAGGAGGTTTTGCAGCATGGACATGGAATCGTTCGAGACTATGCGCGAAAAGCTCAGCCTATCCGAATTGAGCAAGCCGGCCATAGTCGGATTGGCGGTAATCATGGTCATGGTGGCAGTTATGGCCGGCCGTTACGCAATCGATACTGCCACCGCCAAGGACTTCGCGATCGACAGGGAAGCATCGGAGCTTTCGGATGCGACGGCGGGTAGCGACGAGGATGTAGGGAGCAGGACCGTGTTCGTCCACGTGACGGGTGCCGTGGCGAATCCCGGAATCTACGAACTCGACGAGGGCGCGCGCGTCGCCTCTGCAGTGCGGGAGGCGGGCGGTTTCGCCGACGATGCGGAACAGGAAGCGTGCAATTTGGCGCGGATTGTCTCGGACGGGGAGCAGATTCGCATTCCGACGCATGAGGAAGTCGAGGGGCAGGCGCAAGCCGGCGTTCCGCCCGACTCGGTGGGAAGCCCGTCGGGAAACCCGACGGGCCAGCCTCTGAACATCAACACGGCTACGGCGGAGCAACTGGAGGCCTTGCCCGGAGTGGGGCCTGCGACGGCGGGGAAAATCGTTGCGGACAGGGAGTCGAACGGTCCGTTCGCGACAACGGAAGACCTCATGCGCGTCAAAGGAATCGGTGAGAAGAAGCTCGCCGAGCTCGATGGCCTCATCAGCGTCTCATGAACGCTGGAAGGGACTGGCGTTCGACGCCGAGCCGGCCTTCCGTGTCGCCGGCACTCGTCTGCGCGCTTGCGTTTTGGGCGAGTTGCGCTTGGGCGTACAGCTCGGCGCGGACGCTATCGCAATCGTCGTGCAGCCAGATCGCGGCCGGTTCTCTTTGCGCCTGCGCGATAGTGCTGCTCGGCATGGCCAAGGCGCGCCATGCGCACGCGCCTGCCGTTCTCGCGGCGCTTCTGCTCGGCGTTTTCGTCGCCAGCATGCAGTCTGCGAGCATGCACGAGGCGAATGGGGCCTTGTACGACAGCGCCATGACCGAGATCGAGTTCGAGGTTGTGGAGGATTCGGCGCCTTCGCGCTACGGCATGCGTTGCACGGCGTCCGCCCGTTACGAAGCTGGGCGAGAACTCATTGTCGCCGTTATGACCGACCCCGACGACCGTCTGTACTATGGGGAGCGGTTCAAGGCGAAGATGGCGTTGAAACCCGCCGACTTCTCGAGCGACGAGTATTCATGGAACAAGGGTGTAGTCGCAACGGGAAAGCCTGTCGGGAGAAGCGAGCCCGACAGCGCAGCGCCCCTAGCCAAGCTTGCGGGCGCACGCAGGAAGGTCATCGAGCGAATAGGCGCGTCAGATACCGAAAGCGCACTCGTAAGTGCCCTCGTCTGCGGTTACAGGGCCGATATGAAGGAAACGGGAGTCTATGGGCAATTCCAGACCTGCGGGCTCGCCCACATGATCGCCGTGTCCGGCGCGCATCTCGTCATCGTCACCTCGTTCGTCGTTGCGGTCCTCAAGCGCGCTCGGGTCCCGAGGAGGATTTCGATAGCCTTGTCCATAGGGTTCATGGCGTCGTACGTCGTCATGTCGGGCGCGCCCGTGTCGGTGATCCGCGCCTCGCTCATGTCTTCGGTCGGCCTGCTCGCGCTTGTGGGAAGGAGGCGCCCGTCGTCGGAGAACGCGCTCGGGATCGTCGTGTTCGCCGTTGTGGGCACCGATCCGCATGTGGCCCTTTCGACCTCGTTTGCGCTGTCGACCCTTTCGACGTTGGGGATCGTGCTGTTCGCGCCATTGGCCGGTTACGCCATGGAAAGGCTGCCGCTCAGGCTGCCGGCTGCGATCGTGGAACCCGTATCGTTGACCGTTTCGGCATCGGTGTTGTCGATGGGGGTGTCGTGCTCTACGTTCGGGCAGCTTGCGCTCATTGCTCCTTTCACGAACCTGCTGTGCGCGCCGCTCTTTCCACTGGCGTGCGGGACGGGCATGCTCGCCGCGGTTTCGATCGCCTTCGGCCTGCCGTTCGCCGGAGTCGTTCTCGCGGTCGCGCGGGCTGCCTCGGGCATGCTCATCGGGATGGTCGGCCTGCTCGCGCAGGTTCCCTACGCATGCGTCCCCGTTTACGTCTCGCATGCGCAAGCGTTTGCCGCGACGTTCGCGTTTGCGTTTTTCCTTTGGCTCGCATGGGACGGGCTCGTGCGTGCGAGAACCGCATGGGTGGCTTTCGCGCTACCCGTGCTTGTCGTAGCGGGATCCTTCGCCGCGCCCGTCCCCGATTCGGTCGTCATGCTAAACGTGGGGCAGGGCGATGCGTTCCTCGTCAGGAGCTGCGGGGCGTCGCTCCTCGTGGATACGGGAAACCAGGACGCCATGCTCTTGCGATCGCTCGGGCGTCACCGGGTAGCCCATATCGATTCGGTGCTTCTGACGCATGCAGACGACGACCATTGCGGGTCGCTCGACGCGCTCGATAGGGCGGTCGACGTCGACCGCGTGATCATGTCGGAGGGAATGCGGGTCTCGCGTGACGAGAAATGCGTATCCGTGGTGGGCCAATCGAACGAGTGCGCAGGAGAAGTCAGGGGGGTGGCCTTCCATGATTCGTTCGAGGTCGGTCGGTTCTCAGTCAAGGTGGTGTGGCCGCGCGACGGCAAAGCGGGAGAGAACGAGGACAGCGTATGCCTGCTTGCAAGCTACGACGGGGACGGCGATGGCGAAGAGGACGCGTCTATGCTGTTCACGGGCGATGCCGAAAGCGAGCAACTGGAAGCGATGGCGAAGGCTGGCGACCTTAGGGAAGTTGACATCTTGAAAGTGGGCCATCACGGGTCTAAGGAATCGCTCGCACAGAATTTGCTCGAATTGCTGAAACCGAAGATCGCGCTCATCGGCGTGGGGGAGAACAACCGCTACGGGCACCCGGCGCGCGAGACGGTCGACTTGCTCGAGCGATGCGGCGTCGCGGTGTATAGGACCGATATTGACGGGGACGTTTCGTGCATCATGGCGCCGAAAGGCGTGAAGGTCGTCGTGGAGGGGTAGAATGAACGCATGTCAGGAGATTCCAACAAGAGGCTGTTGCCGGCATACCTCGTAGTCGGCGAAGACGTGCTGAAAAGGCGCACGGTCATCGAGCGCCTGAGGAGCCGTATGGCGTCTATGGGCGACCTCGAGTTCAACCACGACGTGTTCGACGGCGAGAGCGCAGACGGCGGCGATATCGCGGCCGCATGCAACACGTTGCCGTTCGCGAGCCCGGTGAGGCTCGTAGAGGTGTCGAAGGTCGACAAGCTCTCGAAGCAGGATACCGAGGTTCTAGTCGCCTACCTCGCTGCGCCCTGCGACAGCACGGTGCTTGCGCTTTCGGGCGGCAAACTCGCTAAGAACACGAGGCTGTACAAGGCGGTGGCCGCCCTCGGCAAGTCCGCCGTGATAAACTGCGCCCCCATGAAACGCTACGAGCTCGTCAAAGCACTGCGATCCATGGCCGTCGGCCACGGCTTCACGATGACCGAGCAGGCTGCCGATGCCCTTGTCACCCTCGTGGGCGAGGACACCGTCAAGCTCGATACGGAGCTTCGCAAGCTCGCCTTGGCGCACAAGGGCACAGACCCGGTCAACGAGCGCGAGGTGAAGGAGCTCGTCGCGCGTACGAGCGAGGTGAAGCCGTGGGAGTTCGTCGATGCGTTCTCTGCGCGTGATGCAAAACGTTGCCTGAAGCTTCTCGCCTTGCTGCCGTCGACGTCGCCCTATGCGCTCATCGGGATGTGCACGGCGCGCCTGCGCGAGCTCATATGCGCGAAATCGCTGGCGGCCCGCGGCGAGGCTTCACGCATCGCCGATGCGCTGAAAGTCCCCGCATGGCGCGTGAAGAACCATGTGGCCTGGGCGGGGCGGTTCACGGACGCTGAACTGCGCCGCGCATTGGCGTCCGCACGCGATTGCGAGCGTGCGATGAAAAGCGGGGCCTCGCCCGATGACGCGTTCCGCGATTGGCTCATATCCGTCGTCGCCTCATCTCGATAACGCGGAGGGGACATCCCACGAGCGATACGAATAGCTCAAAACGAAGGGAACCGCATCGTGCGGTTCCCTTCCTCCTTGATATGCAGATGGACCCTCGGGTCCGTTTGCGCAGGTGCTATTCGGCGCTCTCCTCGGCCTCTGCCTCTGCGGCAGCAGCCTCGGCCTCGGCCTTGGCGGCCTCTTCGGCTTCCTTGGCTTTGCGCTCGGCAGCCTTCTTCTCTTCCTTGAGCTGCTTCTCGCGACGTGCGGCCTTCTCCTCGGACGCCTGGGCGAGGGCAGCCTTGCGGGCAGCCTTGGCCTCGGCCTTCTTGGAGCCGGTCTTCTGCGCCTTGGGCTCCGGCTTCACGTACGCGGCGCGATCCTCGTCCGTGACGATCTTGTTGGCGATCGCCATGACGCCGCTCTTGCGGTTCGCAGCCTGGTTCTTGTGGATGACGCCCTTTGCAGCAGCCTTGTCCAGCAGACGGCAGGCAGCGAGAGCTGCAGCGTAGGCCTGGGCGCCGTCGTTGGCATCCACAGCCTCGCGAACGCGGCGGATCGCGGTCTTCAGCTCCGATTTTACTGCGCGGTTGCGCATGCGCGACTTCTCGTTTGTGATGATGCGCTTCTTCTGACTCTTGATGTTTGCCACTCTAACTTCCTCCGTATGTAATATCTTGTTTCCAGACGAAACCCGTAAATCTTAGCATAGAATATTCGAATCCAAACGAAGTATTCTGAAAGTGTGCGCGATGGCAAGACCTTCTTCACATATACAGCAACATGATCCGAGTCATATTCGTAACTTCTCGATTATCGCACATATCGATCATGGCAAGTCTACCTTATCTGACCGAATCCTCGAGCAGACGGGGACTGTCGCCGCGCGCGACATGACCGAGCAGATTCTCGACACGATGGATATCGAGCGCGAGCGCGGCATCACGATCAAGAGCCAGGCGGTTCGCGTGAACTACGAAGCCGATGACGGCGAGGTCTACGAGTTCAACTTGATCGACACGCCGGGGCACGTCGACTTCACGTACGAGGTCTCTCGATCGCTCGCCGCGTGCGAGGGCGCCGTGCTCGTCGTCGACGCGACGCAGGGCGTGGAGGCCCAGACGGTGGCCAACGCCATGATGGCGATGAACGCCAACCTCGAGATCATTCCGCTCATAAACAAGATCGACCTTCCGGCGTCCGATCCCGATCGGGCCCGCGAGCAGATAGAGGACGGTCTGGCGATCCCAGCAGACGATGCCGTCCTCTGCTCGGCGAAGACGGGCGTCGGCGTCCACGACCTGCTCGAATCCGTCGTGTACAACATACCGGCGCCGACTGGCGACGAGGACGCGCCCTTGAGGGCCCTCATCTTCGACTCGTACTTCGATGCATACCGCGGCGTCGTCGCGCTCGTGCGCGTCGTCGACGGCACGGTCAGGAAGGGCGATCAGATTTACATGATGGCCGCCCAAAGCGAGGCGCTCGTCGAGGAGGTCGGCGCCCGCCGTCCGACCGAGATCGCGTTGCCCGACCTGTCCGTCGGGGACGTCGGCTACCTCGTGACGGGCCTCAAGGACGGCGCGCAAGTGAAGGTGGGCGACACGATCACGTTGTCGTCGAACAGGGCGAGCGAGCCGTTGCCGGGCTACCGCGACGTGAAGCCCATGGTGTTCACAGGCCTGTTTCCCATCGAGGGCGATCAGTACGAGCCGCTCAAGGAAGCGCTCGAGAAGCTCGCCCTCAACGACCCCGCGCTCGTGTGGGAGCCGGAAACGTCCCATGCGCTCGGGTTCGGATTCCGCGTCGGCTTCCTCGGCCTGCTTCACATGGAGGTCATCGAAGAGCGGCTCGAGCGCGAGTTCGGGCTTAACCTACTGGCGACGGCGCCTTCCGTCGAATACCACGTGTACAAGACGAACGGCGAAATGGTGTCGCTGCACTCCCCGCAGGAAATGCCCGACCCCGGCGAGATCGACCACATCGAGGAACCGTACCTTTCCGTGAAGATACTCGTGCCGCCCGACTACGTCGGCGCCGTCATGGACCTCACGACGAACAGGCGCGGGAACTTCGTGAACATGAACTACCTCTCGACGACGACCGTCGAGGTCGTCTGGGAGATGCCCCTTTCCGAGATGATCCTCGACTACTTCGACCGGCTCAAGTCGTCGACTAAGGGATACGCGTCGCTCGACTACGAGATGGCCGGCTATCGCCCGAGCAAGCTCGTGAAGCTCGACATCCTGCTCGCGGGCAAGCCCGTAGACGCGCTGTCGTTCATCGTGCACTCGGACGCCGCCTACAACCGCGGCCGCATCCTCGCGTCGAAGCTCAAGGAGATAATCCCGCGCCAGATGTTCGAGGTGCCCATCCAGGCGGCCGTAGGCGGCCGCGTGCTAGCGCGCACGACCGTCAAGGCAAAGCGCAAGGACGTTCTCGCAAAATGCTACGGCGGCGATATATCGCGCAAGCGAAAGCTGCTCGAGAAGCAAAAAGAGGGCAAGAAGCGCATGAAGGCGATCGGAAGCGTCGAGGTTCCGCAGGAGGCGTTCATGGCTATCCTCAAGGTGGATGATTAAGCCATGGCGCGCCAAGACGGGTTCGATTGGATAGACGACGCGTTCGACGACAAGAAGGCGGCAGAGGAGCTCGAGGCTGCGCAGGGCCCGAAGGGGCTCGGGTGCGCCCTCGCGCTCGCCGTGGTCCTCGTCGTCGCGTTCTCGATATTCGCGTTCGTCGGCCTTGTCGGCGCGTTGGGAAGCCTGTGATGGCCGCGGGATTGTTCGGCTCGTACCGCGTGCTGCTCGCGCCGATGGCGGGAGTGAGCGATGCGGCGTTTCGGACCCTGTGCATCGAACAGGGGGCTGACCTGACGTATACCGAGATGGTCTCGGCAAAAGGCCTTTCGTATGCCAACGAGAAGACGCGCCACCTCCTCGAGCTCGCCGAAGGCGAGCGAAGGGTGGGCGTGCAGCTTTTCGGGCACGAGCCTGCGACTATGGCGTCCCAGGCGGCCTGGGTCGAAGACGTCCTCGGGGACAAACTCGCCTGCATAGACGTCAACATGGGCTGCCCCGCGCGCAAGATAGTCACGAAAGGCGACGGCAGCGCCCTCATGAAAGACCCGGTGTTGGCCGAAACGATAGTCTCCGCCATCAGGGAATCCGTATCCTGCAAGGTGACGGCCAAGTTCAGGCGTGGATGGGGGGAAGGCGACGAGACCGCCCCGGAGTTCGCGAAGAGGCTCGAGCAGGCAGGCGTCGATGCCGTGACGGTGCATGGACGATTCGCGACCCAGATGTACAAGGGAAGGTCGGATCGTGGGGCGATCGCGCGCGTCAAAGGCGCCGTGACGGTGCCGGTCGTGGGAAACGGGGACGTGCGAACCGCGCAGGATGCCTTGGACCTCGTTGCCGACACGGGATGCGATGCCGTCATGGTCGCGCGCGGCGCGCAGGGAAATCCCTGGATATTCTCGCAAGTGAAGAGCGCCTTCGACGGGTGCGAGCCCCCCGAGGCGCCGAGCGCGCGCGATCGAATCGAGATGGCCCGCAGGCATGCGCGGCTCCTCAACGCCCGCGACCCGCGGTCGGTGGTCCGGATGCGCAAGCATGCCATGTGGTACGTTGCCGGCCTTCCAGACGCCTCGAGGGCGCGGGGGCTTATAAACGATTGCAGCACGCTCGACGAGTTCGAGCGCCTGTTCGACAGAATCGTGCAGCACGTCGAGGCACTGGCCGAACGCGACGAGCTCTGAGGAGGAACGAGATGCCACACCATCCGTACAAAGCCCTCTACCTGCATGTTCCCTTCTGCGTGAAACGCTGTGGCTACTGCGATTTCGCAACGCGCGCCGTCGGGCGCGACAGCGCCGAGATCGACGAGTACGTCGAGCATATGGTGATGGACGTGAGGCGTTACGCCAAGCAGGGCGAGCTCGCCGATATCGAGTCGGTGTACATAGGCGGAGGCACGCCGTCGCATATAGGCATGGCGCGGCTCTCGAGCCTCCTGTACGCGCTTTCGGTGTCGCTCGACCTCACGCGCGAGGGCCTGGAATTCACGATGGAGGCCAACCCAGAGAGCTTGGACGCGCGGATGGTGCGCGATGTATGGGCGCTCGGCGTCAACCGGATCTCGATCGGGGTCCAGAGTTTCGACGACGACGTCCTTGAGGTCCTCGGACGTGCCCACGACGCCAGCAGGGCCCAAGCCGCAATCGAAGAGGCGAAGCAGCGCTTCGAGAACGTGAGCGTCGACCTGATGTGCGGAATACCCGGGCAATCGGCCGATTCGTTCGCCCGGTCTGTCGCGAAGGCGATCGAGCTCGGCGTTACGCATGTGAGCGTCTACCCGCTCACGATAGAGCCCCATACGCGTTTCTACCACGATGTGATGGCGGGATTGCTCGACGAGCCCGACGACGACGTCGAGGCGGACCACATGGAGCTCGCCGAGCGGATGCTCGTCGATGCGGGGTTCAGCCGCTACGAGGTCGCGAGCTACGCCAAGCCCGGGTTCGAGTCCAAGCACAACTCGTCGTACTGGACGGGCGTTCCCTACCTCGGCATCGGCGAGAGCGCGACGACCATGACCCAGAACGGGGAACGGCGCATGCGCGTCATGAACGGCGAGGTTGTCGACGATCTCGACAGGAGGCAGATGGAGGCCGAGGACCTCATGCTCGGCGTGAGGATGGCGCGTGGCGTCTCAGACGAGCGCATCGCGCGCGCCGCCGCGCATGTAGACGGGGTGGACGAGGCCTTCCTCGAACTCCAGCATTTAGGATACGTCGTGCACGAGGAAGGCCGCATGAAGCCGACGAAGCTCGGCTGGCTTTGTGGAAACGAGCTGTACGGGCGTCTTCTCGACCTCGCCCCGTAGCGTCGGCGGATATGCTTAGGCCGACAGGTGCTGTCTTACACTTGCGTAACGCAGGTTAGCACTCGCGTCGATAGGCTGCTAGAATAGCGAAGTCGTAATGCAACGGTAATCAGGAAAGGGTAGGGTCGCATGCTATCGGATCGACGCCAGCGCGTCTTGGCTGCGTTAATCGAGGAATACATAGCGCGCGCCATGCCCGTCGGGTCGAGAACGCTGACGGAGCGATACGGGCTCGGAGTGAGTCCCGCGACGATCAGAAGCGAGCTGTCCGCCCTCGAAGGCGATGGGTACATATCGCAGCCGCACACGTCCGCCGGCAGGGTGCCCACGGACTTCGGGTACCGCACGTTCGTGGACGGCCTCGTGGAGTCAGGTGCGCTCGGCGAGGACAGCGGCTCGGCCGAAGAGATAGCCCGACTGCGCAAAAGCGCGGGCGAGCTCGATGACCTGCTCGAGCAGACGAGCGCCGCGCTCGCCAGGTTCACCGACTGCCTCACGATCGTCGCCCCGCCCGATTTGCCGCATCCACGCAGGCTCGGCATGAGCTCGCTCATGAGGCAGCCCGAATTCGCCTACACGCAGTCGCTGCTCCCGATTATGCAGGTGCTCGAAGACGAGACGGTGCTTCTCCAAATTCTCGACTCCACGGCGGAGGCGGTCGACACGCCGCGCGTGCGCATCGGTTCGGAGAACGAGGCCGAGGAGCTTTCCGGCGTGTCGGTGGTCGCGAGCCGTTACGGAAGCGGGAGCCGCGAGGGCATCGTCGCCGTCATCGGCCCCACGCGCATGGATTACACGAAGGTGCTGCAGGCAGTGCGCATTGCCAGCAAGACGCTCACGGAAGAATAGGTAGTATCACATATGGCCAAGGATCTGTACGAGGTGCTCGGCGTCTCAAGAGACGCGACCGAGGACGAGATTAAGAAGGCGTTTCGGAAGCAAGCGCGCAAGCTGCATCCCGACGTGAACAAATCGCCGAATGCCGAAGAGGAGTTCAAGGAGCTCAACGAGGCGTACGACGTCTTGTCCGACCCCCAGAAGCGTGCCCAGTACGATCGCTTCGGCACCATACCGGGAGCTGCCGGCTCCGGAAGCCCCTATGGCGGCGGCTACGTGGATTTCGAGGACATATTCGGCGGCGGTTTCGGCGGCATGGGGGACATCTTCAGCTCGTTCTTCAGCGGCATGGGCGGCGGCGGGCAAGTGCGCCGCGAAGGCCGCGACATGGGCGTCGGGTTGAGGTTGACGCTCGAGGAAGTGGCGACCGGCGCCAAGAAGGAGATCATCTACGACCGACTCGCTCCATGCCCCGACTGCGGAGGTGGCGGCTTGGGCGAGAACGGCAAGGAAGTCGCATGCCCCGACTGCAACGGCACGGGCCGCGTCATCTCCGTGCAGCGCACGTTCCTCGGCGACATGCGCACGACGTCGACGTGCGAGAGGTGCGGAGGCACCGGCAGGACGATCGACAATCCCTGCCCGGAATGCGAAGGCCAGGGCCGCGTCCCCGACCGCCAGCGCGTGACCGTGGAGGTTCCCGCGGGCATACGGGACTCGCAGCAGCTCAGGGTGACGGGATTCGGCGAGGCCGGCTTGCGGGG
>CAMOUE010000022.1 GCA_946626265.1 uncultured Eggerthellaceae bacterium
GCAGCATCCAGCATCGCGTCGAGTACCAGAACCTCGGCATCCAGTGCTACGTGCTCATCGCCGACTACCAGGTGATCACCGACCGCGATACGACCGAGCATATCCAGGACAACGTCTACAACATGGTCATGGACTACCTCGCCGCGGGCATCGACCCCGAGAAGACGCCGATTTTCACACACTCCGCCATTCCTGCGCTCAACCAGCTCATGCTGCCGTTCTTGTCGCTGTGCTCCGAAGCCGAGCTCCAGCGCAACCCGACGGTGAAGGCCGAGCAGGAGGCATCGGGCCACGCGCTCACGGGCCTGCTCTTGACGTATCCCGTCCATCAGGCGTGCGACATCCTGTTCTGCAAGGGCAACATCGTGCCGGTCGGCAAGGACCAGCTGCCCCACATCGAGCAGACGCGCCAGATCGCGCGTCGCTTCAACGAGCGCTACGGCCACGTGTTCCCCGAGCCCGACGGCGTGCTGTCCGATGCCATCGAGATCCCGGGTCTCGACGGCCGCAAGATGTCGAAGAGCTATGGCAACTCGATCATGTTAGGTGCGACCGCCGAGGAGACGGCCAAGCTCATCAAGAAGTCGAAAAGCGATTCCGACCGCAACATCTATTTCGACAAGGAAAACCGCCCCGAGGTGTCGGCTCTGCTGACGACGGCCGCGCTGTGCTCGGGCCGGACCGAGGTCGAGATCGCCGACGAGATCGGCGACGGCGGCGCGGGCATGCTCAAGCGCATCGTCACCGAGAGCGTCAACGGCTTCCTCGCCCCGCATCGCGAGCGCCGCGCCCAGTACGAGGGCGACCTCGATTACGTGAAAGACGTCCTGCACGAGGGCAACCGTCGCATGAACGAAATTGCAAACGCCACGCTCGAGGAAGTTCGCGAAGCCATGAACATGGTGTACTAGGTCGGCGGGTGGCGCTTGGCCGAAAAGCGGGCGGCGTCTCAGCGCGTCCGTTGCTCGGGCAGCACTTCGGACACGACGATCGCGGCGAACACGAGCGCGAAGCCGATCACGACGCGCGGCGTCAGGCTCTCCGCCCCGAGCGCCACGCTGAACGCCACGCCGAACACGGCTTCGAGCGACAGAAGCAAGGCGGCCGACGCCGGCGGAAGATGCGCTTGCCCGATGTTTTGGAACAGCAGCGCGACCGTCGTGCACGCGACGGCCAGGTACCCGAGCGATATCCAGCAGTCGGCCGGCAGGGCCGCCCACGAAGGCGCGGGCTCGAACGCGAGCCCGACGACCCACGAGCACGCTGCCACGCCGACGAACTGCCACAACGTCAGCACGTAGATGTCGCGTCCTTCCGCGAACTTCGACACGAGGATGATGTGCAGCGCGTAGAAAACGGCGCATACGAGCGTCATCGCGTCGCCGAAGCGAATCGACATCTCGCCGCTCTCGCCGTCGAGGCTGATGAATCCGATGCCCGCGATGCAGAGCGCTGCCGCGACGATGTTGAAGCGGTTCGGGCGCCTGCGTAGCAGCAGCCATGCCAGGAACGGCACGATGACGCAGTATGTGCCGGTGAGGAACGCGTTTTTGCCCGGCGTCGTGTCGGTGATGCCGATCGTCTGCGTGTAGTACGCCAAAAACATGGCAAGCCCGAACAGCAACCCGTAGCCGACATGGGATTTCTCGAAGTAGAGCGCGCGCCGCCCGAGGAAAATGACGCCCATGATGACCGCGGCCGCGCTGAATCGAACCGCGAGAATCCAGGCTGGCGTAATGGCGTTCGTCACGTCCTTGACGATGACGAAAGAACTTCCCCATATGATCGTGGCCACGATGATGAGTAGCCGATACCGCATGTGAGCTTCCCGCTAGCTTCCCGTCGAATCCTGTGCGTTTGTCGATGCGCAGCCGCACGTGTTTGGTTACAATGTCATAAGAACTATACCCGAAGAAAGGATGCACGAATATGAATATTGTGCTGCTGGGCGGGCCTGGTGCCGGTAAAGGCACGCAAGCTGCGATGCTTGTCGAAGAGTTCAAAACCCCTCATATCTCAACTGGTGATATGCTCCGCGCTGCGGTAGCCGCGGGCACGGATCTCGGCAAGAAGGCTAAGTCGTTCATGGACGCCGGCGAGCTCGTTCCCGACGACGTCATCATCGGCCTGGTCATCGACCGTCTGCAGGAGCCCGACACCGACGCTGGCTTCATCCTCGACGGCTTCCCCCGCACGTCCGCGCAGGCCGTCGCCCTCGACGCCGAGCTCGGCAAGCTCGAGCGTCCGCTCGATGCAGCGCTTCTCATCGACGTCGACCCCGAGGTCATCGTCAAGCGCCTCTGCTCGCGTCGCATGTGCCGCGACTGCGGCTTCATCGGCAACGAGTCCGACGCCGCATGCCCGAAGTGCGGCGGCGAGATGTACCAGCGCGACGACGACAACGAGGCCACGGTGCGCAACCGCCTCGAGGTCTACGAGAAGTCCACGTCTCCGCTGATCGACTACTATCGCGGCAGCGAGCTGCTCGTGGCCATCGACGGCGACCGCGATCCGAAGGTCGTCTACGCCGACGTGAAGGAAGCGCTGTCCCTGTAAGCGCGCTGGATTCTCTAGCGAATCGTATTCTCTGGCGAATCGTATTCCGTTGCTTCACGTATTCCGTTTAGCGAGAAGGCGGTGAAGGGGTTCCCTCACCGCCTTTTTTGGTGTAAATGCGAGAGGACTCGGATGGCTGTTACGCACGAGCCCTGCAATGATACGTTGTACCCGTCCCCTTGTCTCATTATAATTGCGCTATGTTTTCAGGGGGGGAAATAACAGCGCAGCTGCGCGTGGCGCTCGACGCGCGTGGCGGTTTGTTGAAACAGGCGCTCAAAGGCCTCATCGGCGTCGTTTTCGTGGCGATGCTGCTCGAGGTTTTCCTATTCAACATCAACTTCTTCCTCACGATGGGCTACGAGGAAGTCGACCTGGCCGACGAGCTGCAGCTGCCCGTCGACGACGATGGATGCTACCGCTTGAGCGAAATCGACCACCGAATCGAGTTTCCCGACCTCGACATGTCCGTTCACAACATCCACGTCGATTTCGCAGGTTGGCAGCCGGCGCAGGTGATCACGCTGCAGATCCGGTATACCGACGACGCGCACCTCACGTATTTCTACACGACGGACTACACGTACGGACCTCCCGACATCGACGTGTCGACTGCGGTTTCCGAAAGCGAGTACATCCACGTCAGCGCGGCGGGCAACGTCGGCGCGCTCAGCATCGAGATCGTCGACGAGGACGTGTCGTACCCGGTCAGGCTCGTGGGCCTCTCGATTAACGCGCCCGAGCCGTTTTATTTCAACTGGCTTAGGTTCTTCGTGGTCGTCGTCGCGCTCGCCGTCGGATGGATGTTCCGCCCGACGTCGCGCATCTACAAGATAAGCATGGTCGACGAGCCGCGGTTCACGAAGTGCGCCATCATCGCCGCCGTGGTCGTCGAAGTCGCGATAGTCGCGTCGTTCCTGTTCATGGGGTCGAATCTCGTGGGCGTGGCGTCGAAGAACTACAACTACGGGGCGTGGGATCGCGAGAGCATCGTCAACGTGTTCGAGGCGGGCGGCGACAACGCGCAGCAGTACGCGATGCTCGCCGCCGCTTTCGCCAAAGGCCAGCTCTATCTCGACGAGGAGCCGCCCGAATGGCTCCAGCAGATGGAAGACCCCTACGATAAGGGCGCGCGCGACGAGGCGTTGAAGCTCGGCGGGGAAGACTACCTGTTCGACGCGGCCTACTACGACGGTCATTACTACGTGTACTTCGGCGTGGTTCCTGCGCTTTTGTTCTACCTGCCGTTCTATTTGGCGACGGGGCAGAACTTCCCGACGGCAATCGGCGTTCTCATGGCGATGATCGCGTTCATGCTCGGGTGCACGGCGTTGCTCGACCGATTCGCCCGCTACCATTTCCGACGCGTGAGCCTCGGCGTGTACCTGCTGCTGCAGATTCCGCTCATCATGTGCAGCGGGGCGCTCTATCTCGTGAAGTTCCCGACGTTCTACTCGCTTCCCATCATGTGCGCGCTGGCGTTCTCGGTGTGGGGGCTCTACCTGTGGATGCGTGGCCGGGCGAGCGAGCGACCGGAAGGCTGGTACGCGCTCGGCTCGCTGTGCATGGCGCTCGTAGTGGGGTGCCGCCCGCAGTTCCTCGTGCTCTCGGCCATCGCGTTTCCGCTGTTCTGGCGAAAGTACATTACGAAACGGCGTTTGCTCACGCCGGAGGGCGCGCGGGAGTTCGCGTGCCTCATCGTGCCGTACGTCATCGTCGCGGCCGGCATCATGTGGTACAACTGGGCGCGTTTCGGGTCGGTGACCGACTTCGGGGCGAACTACAACCTGACGGTTCACGACATGCCCAAACGCGGTTTGGCGCTCGGGCGGATCGCGCCGGCGCTCTTCGCGTTCTTCCTGCAGCCGCCGACGGTCGACGGCACGTTCCCCTATATATTGCCCGCCGCGTTCGACACGACGTTCGTCGGCCAGACGGTGCGCGAGGTCACGTTCGGCGGCATCCTCGTGTGCCTGCCGGTCCTGTGGATCCTCCCGTTCGCGCGGCCCATCCTGCACCAGCGCATCGAGCAGCGCGCGACGAAGACCGTCGCGGGCGTGACCATGGTGCTCATCGGGGCGGGCCTTACGACGTCCCTGCTCGATGCCGAGATGGCGGGCATCTTGCAGCGCTATTACGCCGACTTCAGCTTCATGTTCCTGGCGGCCGCCGTCCTGCTCGCGTTCATCGCCAACGAGAACATGCGCGAGGACTCCGGCCTCGAGCGCCTGTTCCGTCGCGGCTTGCCCGTGCTCGTCGGCTTCTCGGTGCTCTATATAGTGCTTCTGTGCTTCGTTCCCGAGTCCGGCTGGTACGCCAGCGTCTACGACTGGGCCTACCAGGACATCGTCGAGTCCTTCCAATTCTGGACATGAGAGTGAGTCGGCCTCCCCGTTGCCCCTGGCCCATTGTGCGTCATGGGTCGGGGTAACGGGGAGGCCGACTCACTCGCCGGGAGGCCGACTCACTCGACCGTTCGCCCATCATTCGCAACCGTTTCCCAACTCGCCCCGCTACGTGTTCCTTTCGCCAGCCCATAGCATGTGCAATTCCCGATTCCTGATACCATGTACTGTTATTGAGAGAAGGGCGAACGAAGGAGACAATTCATGGCACGTGAATTCAAATCCATGGACGGCAATAACGCCGCCGCGTACGTTTCGTATGCTTTCACCGAGGTAGCGGGCATTTACCCCATTACCCCGTCATCGCCGATGGCTGACTATGTTGACCAATGGTCAGCGCAAGGCAAGAAGAACATCTTTGGCACGACCGTAAAGGTCGTCGAGATGGAGTCCGAGGCAGGTGCCGCCGGCGCCGTCCACGGCTCGCTGGGCGCCGGTGCGCTTACCAGCACCTACACGGCCAGCCAGGGTCTGCTGCTCATGATCCCCAACATGTACAAGATCGCCGCCGAACAGCTGCCGAGCGTGTTCCACGTCTCTGCGCGTACGGTTGCCACCCATGCGCTCAACATCTTCGGCGACCACTCCGACGTCATGGCGTGCCGCCAGACCGGCTTCGCGATGCTCGCCGAAGGCAACGTCCAGGAGGTCATGGACCTCTCGGCCGTCGCGCACCTCGCCGCCATCAAGGGCAAGGTGCCGTTCCTGAACTTCTTCGACGGTTTCCGCACTTCTCACGAGATCCAGAAAATCGCCGTGTGGGATTACGATGACTTGGCCGAGCTCTGCGACATGGATGCCGTGAAGGCGTTCCGCGAGCATGCGCTCAACCCCAACCATCCGTCCATGCGCGGCAGCCACGAAAACGGCGACATCTTCTTCCAGCACCGCGAGGCCTGCAACGCGCATTACGACGCGTTGCCCGCGGTGGTCGAGGAGTACATGCACAAGGTCAACGACAAGCTCGGCACGAACTACGAGCTGTTCAACTACTACGGCGCGCCGGACGCCGACCGCGTCATCGTTGCCATGGGCAGCTTCTGCGACGTAATCGAGGAGGTCATCGACTACCTGAACGCCCATGGCGAGAAGGTCGGCCTCGTGAAGGTGCGCCTGTACCGTCCGTTCGTGTCCGAGAAGTTCGTCGAGGCGCTGCCGGCGACATGCACGAAGCTCGCGGTCATGGACCGCACGAAGGAACCGGGCGCCGACGGCGAGCCGCTGTTCCTCGACGTGGTGAACGCGCTCGTGAAGGAAGGCCGCATGGACGGCCTCACCGTCGTGGGCGGCCGTTACGGCCTGGGCAGCAAGGACACGCCTCCCGCCTCCGCCTTCGCCATCTACGAGGAGCTCGCGAAGGACGCTCCCAAGCGCGAGTTCACGGTCGGCATCGTCGACGACGTGACCAACCTCTCGCTTCCCGAGGATCCGAACTGCCCGAACACCGCAGCTGAGGGCACCATCGAGTGCAAGTTCTGGGGTCTGGGCGGCGACGGCACGGTCGGCGCGAACAAGAACTCCATCAAGATCATCGGCGACCATACCGACAAGTACGTGCAGGCCTACTTCCAGTACGACTCGAAGAAGACCGGCGGCGTGACCATCTCGCACCTGCGCTTCGGCGATAGCCCGATCCGCAGCCCGTACTACGTCAACAAGGCCGACTTCGTGGCCTGCCATAACCCGTCCTACGTCACCAAGGGCTTCCGCATGGTGCAGGACGTCAAGCCCGGCGGCACGTTCATGATCAACTGCCAGTGGACGCTCGAAGAGCTCGAGCATCACATGAACGCCGAGGCAAAGCGTTACATCGCGGCCAACGACATCCAGCTGTACCTCATCAACGCCATCGACCTGGCAGTCCAGGTCGGCATGGGCAAGCGCACAAACACCATCTTGCAGTCGGCGTTCTTCACGCTGTCCAAGGTCTTGCCGCAGGAGGAAGCCATCGGCTACATGAAGGACGCTGCCACGAAGTCCTACATGAAGAAGGGCCAGGAGATCGTCGACGCCAACCACAAGGCGATCGATGCCGGCGCCACGGCGTTCGTCAAGGTCGACGTGCCCGCGTCCTGGGCCGATGCCGTCGACGAGCCCGCCGCTTCAACGCATGAGGGTCGCGAGGCGCTCGTCAAGCAGGTCATCGACGTCATGGAGCCGGTCGGTCGCATGGACGGCGACCGCCTGCCGGTTTCGGCGTTCACCGACTACGTCGACGGCCAGTGGGAGCTCGGCGCCTCGGCGTTCGAGAAGCGCGGCGTGGCCGTGCTCGTTCCCGAGTGGAACGCCGACGAATGCATCCAGTGCAACCAGTGCGCGTTCGTCTGCCCGCATGCGACGATTCGCCCGTTCGCGCTGACGGAGGAGGAAGCCGCCGCTGCTCCTGCTCAGACCAAGCTCATCGAGGGCAAGGGCAAGGCGAAGGGCCTGAAGTACACGATGGCCATCTCGCCCCTCGACTGCATGGGCTGCGGCGTGTGCATCGGCCAGTGCGCGAAGAAGGCGCTCACGATGGTGCCCGCCGAGAGCCAGCTCGAACAGCAGCCGGTCTTCGACTACTGCGTCGAGAAGGTCGCGGCCAAGCCCGAGCTTGCCGGCAACACGGTCAAGGACAGCCAGTTCCTGCAGCCGTACCTGGAGTTCAGCGGTTCGTGCGCAGGCTGCGCCGAGACTTCCTACGCGCGCCTGGTGACCCAGCTGTTCGGCGACCGCATGTACGTCTCCAACGCCACGGGCTGCTCGTCGATCTGGGGCAACCCGGCCGCTACGTCGCCCTACACCACGAACAAGGCCGGTCAGGGTCCCGCATGGAACAACTCCCTGTTCGAGGACAACGCCGAGCACGGTCTGGGGCTCCTGCTCGGACATGAGGCCGTTCGCGGCAAGGTGCTCACCGACACGCTTGAGGTCGTTGCCGCAGGTGTTAGCGACGAGCTGACCGCCGCTGCTGTGGCTTGGATCGAGGGCCGCAAGGACGCCGAGGCCAGCAAGGCCGCTGCCGCCGCCTACGTCGCCGAGCTCGAGAAGCATGCCGACGACCCGCTGTGCGCTGCCGTGCT
Source organism: uncultured Eggerthellaceae bacterium (assembly GCA_946626265.1). GTDB lineage: Bacteria > Actinomycetota > Coriobacteriia > Coriobacteriales > Eggerthellaceae > UBA9715. The sequence goes on from CAMOUE010000022.1 coordinate 8,021, forward strand.
CGCCAACAAGGATTACCTCACCAAGAAGTCCATCTGGATCTTCGGTGGCGACGGCTGGGCGTACGACATCGGTTACGGCGGCCTCGACCACGTGCTCGCATCCGGCGAGGACGTGAACGTCTTCGTGTTCGACACCGAGGTCTACTCCAACACGGGCGGCCAGGCGTCGAAGGCTTCCAACATCGGCCAGGTCGCGCAGTTCGCGGCAGCTGGCAAGGAGATCAAGAAGAAGTCGCTCGCCGAGATTGCCATGGCCTACGGCTACGTCTACGTCGCGCAGGTCGCCATGGGCGCGAACCCGAACCAGACCATGAAGGCCATCGTCGAGGCCGAGGCGTATCCGGGCCCGTCGCTGATCATCGGCTACAGCCCCTGCGAGATGCATGCCATCAAGGGCGGCATGGTCAACGCCCAGGCCGAGATGAAGAAGGCCGTCGACTGCGGCTACTGGAACCTGTACCGCTTCAACCCGGCTGCCGAGCCTGGAAAGAAGTTCACGCTCGACTCCAAGGAGCCGAAGGGCGGTTACCAGGAGTTCCTCATGAACGAGGCTCGCTACAACCGCCTAACCCGCGAGTTCCCCGAGCGTGCGAAGAAGCTTTTCGCCAAGAACGAGGCTGCGGCCATCGAGCGTTACAACCATCTGCTGAAGTTGAAGGACATGTACGCCGACGCGTAAGGCGCGGACGCGGCAACGGTGCTGGTAGGGCGTTAATGCCTCATGAAGGACCCCGCATTGCGCGGGGTCCTTTTGCGTGTGGCCCGAGCCTTGCGTCTGGCCGCATTGACGTTTCCCGGCGAGCATGCCCATGGTAAGGTTCCGGCCAGCGTGCCCATGGTAAGAAGTTAGCTCTGGCTAAACTCGTCTTTTCGCACACACAACTGGAATATACGTGCACGGAGAGCGCCGGTTGCACGTATATTCCAGTTGTGTGTGCGAAATGCGGGGTTAGTCGCGTCTAACTTGCAGGATTTGCACACACAACTGGATAATACGTGCAGTTTTCGCTCTCCGTGCACGTATATTCCAGTTGTGTGTGCGTTTTAACGAGTTTAGCTACAGTTAACTTATATGCGTGTCGAAAAACGGCATATCGGTTAAGGGGTAGATGGCTGGGGAAACGTTATCGGCTGGATTGGGGTTTTCGTCACTCTTCCGTAAGCCTGGTTCCACATCCTCAACGAGGTTCGAAGTTGTATTCGCTGGGGGTTCACTCCGAGCTCGGCGGATCGGATGCGTTTTCCGACCGCTTTCGCCGTTCGCTTAGCTACGGTTTCGAATGAGTCGATATCCCATGCTTGCATGGAGGTAAGCTCGACGACTTCATAACCTAATTCCCTCAAGGCAAGGGTGCGTCCTCTGTCCGATTGGAGCGGTGCGATTCCCGCGTGGTCGTACGTGCCGAGGTATTCAATTACGAAACGCTTGTTCTTGGCAATCAAATCAGCCACGCAGTATTTCCTGCCGCAAAGCGATTGCATGTCTCGAGGGATGTCGATTTGGAAATTGAGCAGCAATTGCGGGAGATTGTATCCACCGTATCGATAGGGGAGCGTGAGAAAAAGCGCGCATGTGGTTTCCATGGGGGACGCTGAATTCTCGCAAATGTATTGCACCGCCTTCGATGCCAACTTGCGGCCGTTGAAGTTCGCCGCCATATCGATGAAACGTTGTAGCTGGGCGATCGTGACGAGCTGGCGGCTTCGAGCTCTCATGCCCCTATCTGCGGCTTCATCGAAACAGTAGAGACCGCAAATCTCGCATCCGTAAGCTACGAGCTGTTCGAAGCACAACGACTGCGCGAGCTGGAGAAATGTGAACTCAGGAGAGCAGACGTACCTACGCTCATCCAATGCGTAGAGTGCGCCGGGAGGCAGCGGCGGCGCGCAAAGATGGGCTACATGGGACTTCGTATGGCGATTAATATCCTTTGCGTACGATAACGTGTGCAAGACTCCGTTCTCTGGGGCGAGGAAGCCCGGTGTAACCCACTCGGGTGCGAGTTCCCATATCGCGCTGTCTGTTGTCGCGAGTTCGTTGATGTCGAAAGTCGTGTACGGATTCGAGGGCGCTCGATGCGTCGGGTACACTTTGCGCCAGAAATCTGCAGCGCTCATATGAGAGATGATGAGTTCCATGGCGGCATTGTAGTGCCGATTTGGTCGCGCGTGTTCGAGAATTTCTATATGTCCAGTTCAGAACGCAAATTTGACAGGTTCTTGCCAGGTATTCTTGTTGCTGCCGGATTGCTGCCGGATTGCTGCCAGATTCGGGCCGGCTTTCGGTTGGAGCGCCGTCCTCCAGGGTCGCAGTCCGTAGGGCTGCTGCTCTGTGGGAGCCGTTGTTTTCAAAACGACTTCCTTGCAGGACGGTATGCCGATAGCGCGGAAGCGACACGGTGGATTTCGGCCGCGCAGGCGTCCGCCTATATCTTCACGAAGGCGTACTCGATCTCGGAGCGGAGCCGCTCGCGCGTCTCTTCGACGCGATCCTTCTTGAGCTCGCATTCCCAGATTTCGACAACCTGCCAGCCATCCGCCTCCATGGCCGCGCGCACTTCTGCGTCACGCGCTTTGTTGCGGGCGAATTTGGCCTCCCAGTAATCGGAGTGCTTCTTCGGCGTGCTCGCGTATTTGCAACCTTCGTGCTGATGCCAGAAGCAGCCCATGACATAAATGGCGATCTTGCGGCCCGGGTAGGCGATGTCGGGATGGCCATGCGCTTTTTTCCAGTCGAGTCGATACCCGGGAAATCCCATTTCACGCAGCATTTTGCGAACGATGAGCTCCGGTTTCGTATCGCGCCGCTTATTGCCCTGCATGGACTTTCGCACGGCTTCGCTCGAGGCGGGCGGAGCGGGAATCCTTTCCTGAGCGGGGGAGGGCGTGTCCACCGCAACCGACGCGTCTACCGTACCCGACGCGTCCGCCGCATCTGGCACGTCCACCGTACCCGACGCGTCCGCCGCACCTGGCGCATTCGCCAGCCCTTCCGCCGTATCCGCCGCGTTCGGAATGGCTGGCGATTCTTCGTCCGATGCTGTCGTTGTCGCCTGCCCGTCGGCCATGCGCGAACCCTTTCCGACGAACACGCGCCGCCCGATGGCGGGTGCCCGTTAACCGATTCTTTTACTCGAGCGAATTATATCGGATAATACACCACGGCAATTATGCTGCGAGCGCGCGCCAGTCAGGTGTCGCGCGGCGATGGGAGGCGCGTCAATGCTTGACGGAAACGAGAATAACTCAGCTGTCGTGAACACCGAGGCCGATTGGACGGGCCAGCCGCAATTCGACGTGACGGCGGCCGGCAAACCGCTTGTCAACATGACGAGGCGTTCTTTTGTCGCGGGTAGCGCCATTGCCGCAACGCTCGCGGCCTCGGCCTTGGCGGGTTGCACGGCGACGTCGGGCTCGGCATCGGCTGAAGCGAGTTCGAGCCAGGACTCGGCGCCGTCCGACGCCACTGCTTCAGGCGCTTCCGGCGCCGAGGAAGCCTCGCGTGAGATTCGCGCAGCGCTCGACTATCCGGCGCCGTATGCCGAAGCCAGCCCGGTGGCGAACACGCGAGCGCTTTGGGTTGCCGCAGGCTGGCATGTTTTCGAAGGCCTGTACGACCTTGATTACCGCACGTACAGCACGCACAATGCGCTCGCAGCCGACGAGCCGGCAAAGGTGTCCGCCACCGAGTATGAAGTTACGCTGCGTGAAGGTGCGAAATTCTCGAACGGCGTCGACGTAACGGCGGCCGATGTCGTTAACGCATTCAACAGGAATATCGAGAACGAGACATATGGCGCGATGCTGTCGTTTATCGAATCGGTTTCGGCGAAAGACGACCGCACGGTTTCGTTTTCCCTGAATTGGTCTGCTGACCGGTATTTCAAGAGCCGGCTTTCTCTGGTGAAGGTTTTTCCTGCGTCTATGTCGGATGAAGAGCTGCAAACGCTTCCCATCGGATCGGGGCCGTGGCAGTACGAGCCGTTCGCGGGCGCGGAATCTGATTCGACCGCAAGCGCGACGGCGAGTGAAAGCGCGACGGCGAGCGGCGCGGCGGATGACGCGTCGGACGGCGCGGACGCCGCGGCTGCCAGCGCGAATGCGGGCGCGGACGCCGCCGCCGGGGACGCAACTGCCGAGGACGCAGCCAGCGACGCCGCCGCCAGCGACGCCGCCTCCGACGGCGCTGCAGCCAGCAGCAGCGCGGCTGCCGCCAAACCCGGCAACACGAAGACGGCTGGCGAGATTTCGTTCACGCCGAACCCGTACTATTCGGGACCTGTTCCGGCGACCGCGGAGCGCATGGTGTGGACAGCGCTCGCAGACGGCGACGAGCGGTGCGCCTTGTTGCAAGACGAGATGGTTGCCGTGTGCGAGAACGTTCCGTCAAACGCCGTTTCCAAGTTGAAGGAAGATGGCATGACGGTCGAATACGTGCAAGGTTTCTGCCAGCCGTTCCTCATGTTCAACTGCCAGAAAAAGCCGTTCAACGATCCGCGCGTGCGCCAGGCGTTCTTCTACGCCATAAACGTCGAGGAGCTCATCTCCTCGACGATGGGCGGCCACGCCTCGCCGGTCACGAGCTTCCTGCCAAAGACGTTCGCGCACTACCATGAGGCGTCCACGGTGTACACGCACAATCCCAAAAAGGCGAAAGCCCTGCTCGAAGAAGCCGGCGTCGAAGACCTCAGGTTCGTCATGACGACGAACAGCAACTGGGTGAAAGGCCTCGCGGCGCAGATTCAAAGCGATTTGGCCGAAGTCGGCCTCATAATGACCAACAAGGAGATGCGCATCGACTGGGCGGCTCTCGCCCCGTCCGAGGACGACGCGATCCTGCCGTTCGACGTCATTCTGACGCCGGGCGATCCGACATGCTTCGGCCTCGATCCCGATCTGCTGCTGAGCTGGTGGTACGGCGACAACGTTTGGACGCGCGGACGCAGCTGCTGGGCGAAGGCGGGCGATGGCAAATTCGAGGAGATGCAGGAGCTGCTCCAGAAGGCGCGCGAGGCGACGGGCGACGCGCAGCAGAAGGCGTGGAACGATTGCTACGACCTCGTCTCCGAGGAGGTCCCGCTTTACGCCCTGTTCCACCGCGAGCTCGCGACGGCCTATCACGAATCGATGATCAGCGATTTCGAGTCGATTGGCACGACGGGGCTGTCGTTTGTGGGGTCGTCGCCGCGCTAGCGGTCGGAAATTTGCACCGCCGCCGGCGGCGCCGTCGGGGTCGGCCTCAACCGCCGCCGTCGTGCTCGTCTGCCGTCGTCGATGGGCCGAACGACAAAAGAACGACCATTTTCCCCACTGCTCCATCCGACTAAAGTTATAATACGTCCTTACGTATCTAACGAGGAGGATAGAAATAATGTTTGAGCTTCGAGAAGGGGACGCGTTCGTCGTACTCGCGATCCTCATTTACTTTATCGTGGTGCTCACAATCGGCTTCGTGTACGCGAGACGGTCGAATTCGTCGGCGTCCGAGTATTTCCTGGGCGGACGAAAAGTGGGGCCGTGGTTCACGGCGCTGTCGGCGGAAGCGTCCGACATGTCGGGTTACCTGCTCATGGGCCTGCCGGGCCTGGCGTACTGGTGCGGCGCTTCCGACGTGGGTTGGACGGCGATCGGCCTGGCGATCGGCACGTACCTGAACTGGCTGCTCGTTGCGAAGCGCTTGCGCAAGTACTCGGTTGCGGCCAACGATTCCATCACGTTGCCCGGTTTCTACTCGAATCGCTTCCACGACGACAAGAACATCATCGGCACGGTCGCGGCCGTTATCATCCTCATCTTCTTCTGCGTGTACTGCGGCAGCTGCTTCGTAACGTGCGGCAAGTTGTTCAACAGCCTGTTTGGCTGGGACTACTCGGTCATGATGGTCTTCGGCGCCCTCATCGTATTCTTGTACACGATGGTCGGCGGCTACCTCTCGGTCGTTGCAACCGACTTCGTTCAGGGCTGCCTGATGTTCTGCGCGCTCGTCGTCGTCGTCCTCGGCTCGATCACCATGGCGGGCGGCCTTGACAACACGGTCGCATTCCTGTCGGATATTCCCGGATACCTGTCCATGACAAGCATCGCGACGCCCGAGGTTACCGCCGAGGGCACGCAGCTCGTCGAGGGCGGTCAGCCGCTGTTCGGCGCCGCCGGCGAGTACGGCCTGCTCACCATCATCTCGACCATGTCGTGGGGCTTGGGCTACTTCGGCATGCCGCAGGTCCTCGTGCGCTTCATGGGCATCCGCAGCGAGGAAGAAGTCAAGACCTCCCGTCGCATCGCCATCGTGTGGGTCGTCATCTCGATGTTCAGCGCCGTCATGATTGGCCTGATCGGACGCTCGCTCATGCCGACCGCGCTGCTCACCCAGTCCTCCGCCGAGAGCATCTTCATCGTGCTCTCGCAGACGATGCTGCCGGCGTTTGCGTGCGGCCTGGTCGTCTCGGGCATTTTGGCTGCTTCGATGTCTTCGGCTTCGTCGTACCTGCTCATCACGGGCTCGTCCGTCGCTGAAAACATCTTCCGCGGCGTGTTCAAGAAGAACGCGACCGACAACCAGGTGCTCATCGTCAGCCGCATCACGCTCGCCGTCGTGCTCGTGTTCGGCTGCTTCATCGCATGGGACGAGAACTCGGTCATCTTCAACGTCGTGTCGTACGCCTGGGCCGGCCTCGGCGCGTCGTTCGGCCCGCTGACGCTGTTCAGCCTGTATTGGCGCCGCACGACCAAGCAGGGCGCGATCGCCGGCATGGTCACGGGTGCTGCGATGGTGCTCATTTGGCACAACCTCATCAAGCCGCTCGGCGGTGTGTTCGGAATCTACGAGCTTCTGCCCGCATTCCTGTGCAGCGCGCTCGCCATCTTGGTCGTATCGCTGCTCACGAAGGAGCCCGAGCAGGCCGTCCTCGACGAGTTCGACCACTATATGGACGACGAGACGCCGGAGCGCAGCATGGACGCCGTGCTCGAGGGCGACATTCCGCTGTAGGCGTTGCGGGCGGGCTTTTTACACGCTCTTCACGTTCGCTCCAAAACGACCTGGTACGATTCGAAAATGTGTAAAAAGGGTCTGACCCTTTTTACACATTTTTGCGAGAGATAGGAGTTGTTATGGCGTATGCCGACATGAGCCGCGAGGAACTGACGGCACTGAAGGTCGAGCTCGAAGAAGAGCTCGGAGGCTACAAAGCACGCGACCTGCACTTGAACATGGCGCGCGGCAAGCCGGCCAGCGATCAGCTCGATTTGTCGGCAGGCATGCTCACGGTGCTGAAGACGATGGACGACTGCTTCTCCGAAGACGGCACCGATTGCCGCAACTACGGTGGGCTCGAGGGCATCACCGAGGCACGTAGGATCATGGCCGTGCTGCTCGACGACGAGCCCGAGAACGTGATCGTCGGCGGCAACTCGAGCCTCACGCTCATGTACAATTCCGTCGCGCGCTACATGGACTTCGGCGCACGCGGGTCGAAGCCGTGGGGCGATTACGACTACATCAAGTGGATTTGCCCCGTTCCCGGCTATGATCGCCATTTCGCCATCACCAAGTCCTTCGGCATCGACAACATCCCCGTCCCGATGAAGGACGACGGTCCCGACATGGACGCCGTCGAAGCCATCGCCGCATCCGACGAGCGTGTGAAGGGCATTTGGTGCGTGCCGAAGTACTCCAACCCGGGTGGCGTCACGTATTCGGACGAAGTCGTCGAGCGCCTCGGCCACCTGCGCTGCGCTGCGCACGATTTCCGAATCTTCTGGGACAACGCATATTCTGTCCACCATCTCTACGACGATCCCGAGAAGCAGGATCATCTGCTCGACATCTCCGGCCCGTGCCACGATTCGGGCAATCCTAACCGCTACGTGAAGTTCGCCTCGACGAGCAAGGTGACGCTGTCCGGCGCCGGCATCGCGGCGCTGGCGTCGAGTCCCGACAACGTCGCGGAGTTCAAGCAGCGCATGGCCATCGCCACGATCGGCGGCGACAAGATGAACCAGCTGCGCCACGCCCGTTTCCTGAAAGACGCCGACGGCATCACGGCTCATATGTCCAAGCACGCGGCCATCATCCGACCGAAGTTCGAGCTCGTGCAGGAAAAGCTCGAGACGAAGCTCGCCGGCATGGGCGCATGCTCGTGGTCGAAGCCGAACGGCGGCTACTTCGTGTCGTTCAACGCTCCCGCCGGGACGGCCCAGCACATCGTCCGCCTTGCCAAAGAAGTGGGCGTCATCATGACTGAAGCTGGCGCTACCTGGCCGAACGGCGTCGATCCCAACGACAGCAACATCCGCATCGCGCCGACGCTGCCTCCGCTCGAAGAGCTCGACACGGCTCTCGACGTGTTCTGCTGCTGCGTGAAGGTCGCTTACATTTCGCGGCTTCTAGCCGTGTAGCCCGTCTTGCCGACAAGCGCCGGCGCCGATGTCGGCGCTTGTCAGGCGGCGCCGACAGGCGGGTCATTCCCGAAACCCCGTTTCACCATAGTATAATTGCGCCAGCTTTATCGTATTAACGCGAAAGAGACGGGTTACATGAACATTCTCCTCGCCGCCGCCGTGCTGCCGGCTCTCGTGCTTCTGTACTACGTCTACAGCAAGGACAAAATCGAGAAAGAGCCGATAAACCTCATCGTGCGCCTGTTCGTGTTCGGCATGGTGGCAGGCCCTCTTGCGGCTATTGTCGAGAACATTGCATTCGCGCTGTTCGAGACCGTGCTGCCTCCGGGTAGTGCAATTCTGCTCATCTGCGAGTACTTCATCGGAGTCGCCTGCGTGGAAGAGGGCTTCAAGTACTTCTTCCTCAACCGGATGCGCTACAACCCCGAATTCAACTACGTGTTCGATGCCGTCGTGTATTCGGTTGCGGTGTCGCTCGGGTTTGCTGCGCTCGAGAACATCTTCTATGTGTTCGACGGCGGGCTCGAAGTCGCTGCCGTGCGTGCCATCTTCTCGGTGCCCGGCCACGCGGCCGACGGCGTGATAATGGGCTGCTTCTACGGCTTGGCCCGCAAGCAGGAGTCGCTCGGCAACAAGAGCGAGTCGAAGCGCCTCTACCTTCTCGCGTTTTTGCTTCCCGTGATCGAGCACGGCTTCTACGATGCCGCGCTTTCGGCGGAAAACGACATGCTTGCAGCCATCAGCATGCTATTCCAGCTCGCGTTCGTCGTGTTTGCCATGGTATTGGTGAATCGCCTCTCGAAGAAAGACGAGCCGCTCTACCAAAGCGGGTTCAACCAGGCGTCCCAGCAACAGTACGGACAGCCGGCGCAGGGTCCCGTCCAATACCCGCAACAGCAGCAAAACGGCCAATCGGGACAGCAATTCCCGCCGAATCGCTAGCGCACATCGTGTAGACCTTGTTGAGAGGTGGCGATTCTGAAAAGATTTCAAGCCGTTCATTCGGATTGATTTCACAAATATCAGTGCCCTCATCAGGATAAACGGATAAATGATGTAGACACGCCCGGAGGCGTGTCAATGGATTGACAGCATGGAATCGGTAGCGTATTATTCTCTCGCTCGACAGCGCAAAAGCGTTTCCGAGCAGGCAGCTTGAAAAGTACACATGAATTGAGAGCGAGCCCAAAAATGGGCGTGTGCCCGAGTGGTTAAAGGGGACGGGCTGTAAACCCGTTGGCTCT
>CAMOUE010000023.1 GCA_946626265.1 uncultured Eggerthellaceae bacterium
CATGGCTTCCGATGCTTCCGAAACGCGCACTGCGCCTTCCTCTGCGGCTGGCGGAAAGACCTTACCGGCTGATGCGGGGGTCGCAGCGGCGGGGACGGCAACGAGGGTTGTGCCCTCCAAGCCGGCCAATGCGGAGGCCGAAACCTCATTGACGCCGGCGGCGAAGGAAGGCGCTAACGGTAAAGCCACTGCGCAAACCGCGTCCGGGATTGCGCCCGGTGCAACGGCTAAGGTGACATCTGGCTCTACGGCGAAAACCTCGAACGTTGCGACGGCAAAGGCTTCGGGCAACGCCGCGGCCAAGGCCGAGGTCCAGAGCGATGCCGCCGGCAAGACTGCGAGCAAGATGGCAGGCAAGACTGCCAGCGCGACCGCCAGCAAGACCGTCGGCACGACCGCGAGCAAAACCACGAGCAAGACCGCGAGCAAGACCGTCGGCAAGGCGACGAGCAAGACCGCAGCGGATGCGGTGCTCTCGTGTCGCGGACACGCCCAGAGCTTCGGCTGGCTTGCGGCGGTCGGAAGCGGCGAGCTGTGCGGAACGAGCGGCAAGGGCAAGCGCCTCGAGGCGATTACGCTGAAAGTGAGCGGTTTCCCCTACAGCGGATCGATAAAGTACCAAACCCACGTTCAGTCTATCGGTTGGCAGAAAGCGGTCGCCGACGGCGCCATGGCAGGCACGTCCGGCAGGTCCCTTCGTGTCGAGGCGCTGAAAATCTGGCTGACTGGCGATTTGGCCAAGCATTACGACGTCGTCTACCGCGGCCATGTCCAAGGCATCGGCTGGCGATCTTGGGTCAAGAACGGCGGATCGGCGGGCTCGACGGGCCAGTCGCGCCGTCTCGAGGCGATCGAGGTCGTGCTGACGCCGAAAACCGTCGAGGCTGCAAGCGAGAGCAAGACCAAGACCGGCGTCCGCGCGCAGGCCCATGTCCAGGGCATCGGCTGGCAGCCATGGGTCGGCGAGGGCGGCCAGGTCGGCACGTCCGGCCAAGCGCGCCGTGTCGAGGGCATGAACATCGTGTTGAGCCCCGGCAGCAGCAAGGGTGGTATCCGCTACAAGGCCCACGTCCAGGGCATCGGCTGGCAAGACTGGGTCGCCAACGGCAAGATGATGGGCACGTCCGGCCAGTCGCGCCGCGTCGAGGCGCTTTGCGTCGAGCTGACCGGCGACATCAAGAGCAAGTACGACGTCTATTACAGTGCGCACGTTCAGAACTGCGGCTGGACCGGCTGGGCGAGGAACGGCGAGCGCGCCGGCTCGACCGGGTGTAGCTACCGATGCGAGGCCATCAAGGTCAAGCTCGTGAAGAAGGGCGCGGCAGCGCCGGGCTCGAGGAAGAACCTGTTGTTCACGAAGCCTGTGAAAAAAGAGCTCGACGGCATCGACGTCTCGAGCTGGCAGCCCGATATCGACGTTCCCAAGGTCGACGCCGATTTCGTGATCGTGAAGTCGACTGAAGGCACCTGGTACACCAATCCGTATTTCTACCAGCATGCCGACCAGGTGCTCTCGAGCGGAAAGCTGCTCGGGTCGTATCACTTCGCAAATGAAGGAAAAGCCGTGGATCAGGCCGATTTCTTCGTGAAAGCCGTCGGGCCCTACATCGGGAAATGCGTGTTGTTCCTCGATTGGGAGAACACGGATTACAGCGATACCATGTCGCAGGGTCCGAGCTGGGCGAAACAGTTCATGGACCGCGTCTATGCCCGCACGGGCGTCGCGCCCCTCATCTACACGAGCGCGAACGTGACCCGCAGCTACGATTGGTCGTCCGTCGCGCGCGACTACGGCCTATGGCTCGCGCAGTATCCCGACTATGAGGAGACGGGGTACCTGAAGACCCCCTGGGTCGATGGTTACGGCACGGGCGCGTGGAGCGCGCCGACGCTGCATCAGTACACGAGCACCGGGCTTATCTCCGGGTACAGCGGGCATCTCGACCTGAACAAGTTCTATGGAACCGTGAGCGATTGGCGGAAGCTGGCTTCGAAACGCTGACGGCGCCGCCAGCGTCAGGGCTACACGAGTTCGTCGAGCGTGACGCCGTCGACGTATTCTTCGATGATGCGGTCGAGGCCCGCCCAGAAGTCTATCGTCCTGCAGATGTCCTCGCGCGGGCAGCCGTTTTCCAGCCCTGCGCAAGCCACGGGAAGCGTCGTTCCCTCGACGGAGCGAAGGATGTCGCCGACTCGAATCTCGCTTGCTGGGCGAGCGAGCCGATAGCCTCCGCCATGACCGCGCACGCTTAGGAGAATGCCGTCTTTGACCAGGGCATGCGCAAGCTGCTCGAGGTATTTCAGCGAAATGTCCTCGTGTTCGGAGGCTTGGCGCAGCGCGATCTTCTGGTCTTCGGGGAAGCTCGCGATGTACGTCATGAGCCGCAACGCGTAGCGCCCCTTTGTCGTTACTAGCATTTCGTGCGTTCCTTTCTCAAACCCGTTCAGTGTACTACACAAGGGCGTTGAAGCCGCGAATCGCACGAAGGCCGGTGCTGAGGGGGTCGGTCGAAGGGCCGGCGCGGTCGCCGGCGGCCAGGCTGGCCTCAATGTAGGTGCCGGACTTCGACGCTCGAGAAAGTCAACCTGCGTTTAACCCTGCAAAACGCACCCACAACTGGAAAATACGTGCACGGGGGGCGCCGGTTGCACGCATATTCCAGTTGTGGGTGCAAATTCCGTAAGTTAGCCATATGAAACCAGGCATTTCGCACACACAACTGGCATATACGTGCAAAGTCGGGAATGCTTGCACGCATATTCCAGTTGTGTGTGCGAAACGCGAGTTTAACTTCGGCTAACTCCCCAGCGTGACCATTCGAGCAGGGAGGCCTCCGCTGCGGTACAATGTTCGGGAAAAACAAGGACAGTTCAGCGAGGTATTATCATGGCAGCACAATTCAACGTGTGCGCGGTCGACGCGCTTGTCGTGGCGCGCCTGAAGGAGCACTTCGGGCTGCCGGATTTCATCGCGACCATCATGGCAGCCCGCGGGATCACGGACATCGGTCAAGCCGAGCGGTTTCTCGAGCCGAGCCTCGACCGCGATTGGCTCGAGCCCTACGAGATGCCGGGCATCGGCGCAGTGGTCGACCGTCTCGAGCGGGCGATTCGCGACCGGAGCCATATCGTCGTGTTCGGCGACTTCGACGTCGACGGGGTTTCGGCGACGACCGTGCTCACGCGCGGTCTTCGGGCGCTCGGCGGATACGCCACCCCGTTCATTCCCCGGCGGTTCGACGAGGGCTATGCGTTGAGCGACGCCGCCTACCAGCGCGTGAAGGCTCTCGACCCCGAGCTCATCGTCACCGTGGACTGCGGCATCGCCTGCAAGGACGAGGTCGAGGTCATACTCGCGGACGGCATCGACGTCGTCGTCACCGACCATCATGAGCCGGGAGATTTGTGCCCCCAGGGCATTCCCCTGGTCGATCCGAAGACCGATCCCAGCTGCCCTAGCTCGATCCTCGCCGGCGTCGGCGTCGCTCTCAAGGTGGTCCAAGCGCTCGGCGGGCGCTTCGGCTATCCGCACCTATGGCGCAACTACACCGATTTGGCCGCGCTCGGCACGATTGCCGACCTCATGCCCATGCGCGACGAGAACCGCGCTCTCGTGGCCGACGGGCTCGTGCGCATCAACTCGAACCCGCGTCCCTGCATCGCGGCATTGCTCGGGCAGACGGGGGCGGCCGGCAAGCCGGTGTCGGCGACCGACCTCAGCTTCTCGCTCATCCCGCGGCTCAACGCGGCAGGCAGGCTCGGCGACGCGCGGGTGGCTCTCGACTTGCTGATGAGCGACGATTTCGATGCGGCATGCAAGCTCGCCGCCGAACTTGAGGCCACGAACGACAAACGCCGCTCCATCGAGGCCGAGCTCTCAGAAGTGGCGCGCGAGCAGGCGCTTTCCGTCTACAGCGGGCAGCGTGCGCTCGTGGTCGCCGGCGAAGGCTGGCACGAGGGGGTGAAGGGCATCGTGGCGAGCCGCCTCGTGCACACCTATGGCGTGCCCTGCCTCCTGTTCGCGATCGAGGGCGACGAGGCGCGCGGCTCGGGCCGCACGGTCGGCCAGGTCAACTTGTTCAAGGCGGTCGAAAGCACCGAGGACCTCCTCACGCGATTCGGCGGCCACGAAGCCGCCGTCGGCGTGACGCTGCCGGCGAAGAACCTCGACGCGTTCGCGAAGCGGCTCTGCGAGTACATGGACCAGCTGCCCGAAGACGACTTCCACCCGCTCATCGAAATCGACGCCTGCGTGTCGCTCGAGGAGCTCACGCTCGAGAACGTCGAGAAGCTCCAGATGCTGGCGCCGTTCGGCCAGGAGAACCGCACGCCGGTCCTGCTCGCCCGCGACGTCGTGCTGACGGGTGCCCGCGCCGTCGGCGCCGAGAAGAACCATTTCTCGTGCCAGCTCACCGACGGGCATTCGAAGATTTCCGGAATCATGTTCCATTGCACCGACATCGAGACGCTCATGAAGACCGAAAGCGTGGTCAACGCCGCGTTCGAGGTTCAGGTCGACGAATGGCGCGGCCGCCGATCGGTGAAGGCCATGCTGAAGTCCCTCGCCCCCGTCCAGGCATGCGCGGCGCTCGAGGCTTGCCTCGACCCCGGCAACCTGCGGTTCTTCTCGGAGCTGTACGCGACGGCCGACGAGGACCTGTGCGAGAGCCAGCCGGAAAGTCCCGAGGCGATCGAGTCCTACGAAGCCGACCGCCAGGCGGCGCGCGAGACGTGGGAGCGCCGCGCGGAACTGCAGCCGGCGAAGCTCGAGGCCGATATCGTGCGCGCGCTCATCGGGGAGGGTCAGCTGCACGAAGAGCAGCGGATCGTGCTCGACCACCTGGCGAACGCTCGCTCGACGATGTGCGTCATGGCGACGGGCCGCGGCAAGTCGCTCGTATTTCACGTTCACGCCGCGCGCTGCGCCTTGCGCGACAAGACGGCGAGCCTGTTCGTGTACCCGCTGCGCGCGCTTATCGCCGACCAAGCATTTCACCTGAACAACGCCCTCTCGCGATTTGGGATCACATCGTATGTGCTCACGGGCGAATCGTCTCCCGACGAGCGCCGTACAATCTACGCGGCGCTCGAGGACGGGTCGTGCGACATCGTCCTCACCACGCCCGAGTTCTTGGAAATCCATGCGGACGACCTCGCCCGCTCGGGGCGGATCAGGTTCGTCGTGATCGACGAGGCGCATCATATCGGCATGGCGAAAGCGGGCAACAGGCCTGCGTACGGCGCTCTCGGCGCGGTGATCGAGAAGCTGGGCGACCCGGTCGTGCTGGCCCTGACGGCCACGGCAAACGGGGGCGTCGCGCGCGATATCGCCGTGCAGCTCCCCATCGACACCTGCGTGTTCGACCGAACGGACCGCCCGAACCTCGTCGTCGACGACAAGCGGGGCTTGCGGTCGCGTGAGGAATACCTCGCCAACCTCGTGGCGGGCGGCGAGAAGACGGTCGTGTACGTGAACTCGCGGGCCAGCTCCGTCGCGCTCGCACGCATGCTGCGCCAGAAAGTGCCTCAGCTCGCGCTCATGATCGGCTTCTACAATGCCGGACTGTCGCGTGCCGAGCGCGCGCGAATCGAGGAAATGTTCCGAACGGGTCACCTCTCCGTCCTCATAGCCACGTCAGCGTTCGGCGAGGGGGTCAACATTCCCGACATCCGGCATGTCGTGCTCTACCATCTGCCCTACAACGAGATAGAGTTCAACCAGATGAGCGGCAGGGCGGGCCGCGACGGCGCCAGCGCCGAGGTCCACCTGCTTTACACGCGCAAGGACGCCGAGGTCAACGAGGCCATATTGGCCGAGATGACCCCGGACCGCGAGCGGATGGCGCAGGTGTACTGCGCGTTGCGCGACGCCCAGCGGGAGGCGGGCGACGCGTTCTTCGCCGCCGGGAACGGCGAAGTCGCACAGAGGGCCTCGCGGCGCGGGCGCGACGTCGGCCAGGATTCGGCCGCTTGCGCCATTGCGGTGTTCCGCGAGCTCGGCCTGATAGAGACGCGCAACGCCTATACGTCGGGCGAGGTCATGCGCCAGGTGCGGGTGGTCCCCGACGCCGGCAAGGTGGAGCTCGCAGATAGCGTGAGGTACCGCGAGGGGCTCGACGAGCAGGCCATCTTCCAGGATTTCAAGGAAGTGGCCCTGCGCGAGGGCGCTGATGCGCTACAGCAGCGTATTCAGCGGCCGATTTTGCCCGGATGCGTCGTCTGAGCTGCGAAAGCTCGCCCATATCGGACCATAATGCTAAAATCATAGGTTACTGGCTCGTCGATACCCGCGTTCCGGAAGGAGGAGCTGCGCATGGTGTACGGAGACATAATCGAACAAGCTGCGGCAACAATCGCCCATGAGCATGGGTTCGGGGACGCCGAGGGGAAAGCCCCGCAGGAGCGATTCGCCGACTTGCAGGAGATGACGAGCACGTACCTCAGTTCCGACGAGGAGCAGATGCTCGCCGACGCGTTCGCGTTCGCCGACGAGGCCCACCAAGGTCAGAAGCGCAAGTCCGGAGAGCCGTTCATCGCCCATCCCATCGAAGTGGCGATCATCCTGGCGGGCCTGCATATGGACGTCGAGACGATTATGGCCGCCCTCCTCCACGACACGATCGAGGACACCGACATCACGCGCGAGGACGTGGTCGAGCGATTCGGCGAGGACGTCGCGGCGCTTGTCGAGGGCGTCACCAAAATCACGAAGATCAGCGTGGACACGCTCTCCGACGAGCAGGCGGCGACGATCCGCAAGATGCTCGTCGCGATGAACAAGGACATTCGCGTCATCGTCATCAAGCTCGCCGACCGCCTGCACAACATGCGCACGCTCGGGAGCCTGCGCGAGGACCGCAGGATCTTCAAGTCGCGTGAGACGCTCGAGATATACGCGCCCATCGCCCATCGCCTGGGCATCAATTCCATCAAATGGGAGCTCGAGGACCTTTCGTTCTTCTACCTCGAGCCCGCCAAGTACAAGCAGGTCTCGCGCATGGTCACGGAGAGCCGCGCCGAGCGCGAGGAGTACCTCGACAAGGTCATCGACATCTTGAAGGGCGAGATGGAGAAGGTCGGAATCGATGCGCAGGTCATGGGCCGCCCGAAGCACCTGTTCTCCATCTACCAGAAGATGACGCGCAAGGACAAGGACTTTTCCGAAATCTACGACCTCATCGCCGTGAGGCTCATCGTGCAGTCGGTGAAGGACTGCTACTCGGCGCTCGGCGCCGTGCACACGATCTGGCATCCGATGCCGGGACGGTTCAAGGACTACATCGCCATGCCGAAATACAACATGTACCAGTCGCTTCACACGACGGTCATCGGCCCGGCGGGGCGCCCGCTCGAGGTGCAGATCCGCACCGAGGAGATGCACCAGCAAAGCGAGTTCGGCGTCGCGGCGCACTGGCTGTACAAGGAAGGCGGAAAGAAGGGCAAGAAGAGCGGCGATTTCGAGCAGCAGCTCGCCTGGCTGCGCCAGATGGTCGACTGGTCGGACGAAACCCAGGACTCCAAGGAGTTCCTGAAAGACCTCAAGGTCGACCTCGACGAGTCGGAAGTGTTCGTGTTCACGCGCACGGGCGAGGCTAAGAGCCTGCGCGCCGGGTCGACGCCCGTCGATTTCGCGTACGCCATCCATACGGAAGTCGGCAACCATTGCGTCGGCGCCAAGGTGAACGGCAAGATCGTGCCTCTCACGTACAAGCTCCAGATGGGCGACCGCGTCGAGATCCTCACGCAGAAGAGCGCGACGCCGTCGCGCGGGTGGCTCGGCATCGTGAAAACGCCGAGTGCCCGCTCGAAGATCCGCAGCTACTTCTCCCGGGTCACGCGTGGCGACGACATGCAGCTCGGTCACGAGAAGCTCTCGCGCGAGATGCGCAAGCACAACATCGGGATTTCGAACGCCCAGTCCACGCGTGCCATCAAGTCCGTTGCCGAGCATCTCGGCTACAAGGACTCGGACGACATGATCGTCGCGATCGGCGCGGGCAAGGAGAGCGCCCAGCACGTGGCGAACCGTCTGTTGAAGCTCCTGGTCGACAGGGGCACGAAAGAGTCGAACATGCCCGATATCGGCATGTCGGCCATGGCGACGGGCAAGATGCCCCCGATGCTGACGAGCGTCGCCCGTCCGAAGAGGCATGAGACCCATACGGAAAACGGCATCGTCGTGAAAGGCCTCGACGACGTTCTCGTGCGCCTGTCGCGCTGCTGCAACCCGGTTCTCGGAGACGATATCATCGGATTCGTCACGCGCGGCCGCGGCGTGTCGGTGCATAGGCGCGACTGCCCGAACGCGGCGGATCTGATGAAGGAGCCGGAGCGTATAATCGACGTCGAATGGGAGCGCGGGTCGGATTCGACCGCGACGTTCCGCATCGAGGCGCACATCGAGGCCATGGACCGCATGAACCTGTTGCGCGACGTCATCACGGTGCTTGCGCAGGAGGGCGTGAACGTGCTCAACTCGTCGTCGGCGGTTGGCCATGACGGCATCGTGCGCATGCGGTTCCTGTTCCAAGTGTCCGACGTGGGTCATGTGCAGGAGATACTCCAGCGAATCCAGGAAGTCGACGGAGTGTTCGAGGCACGGCGCATGTTCCCGGGCGAATACGTGGGTTCGAGGAAGTAAGCCGGCTTCGGGAGGTTGGCCGGCTTCGGGAAGTTGGCCGGCTTCGGGAGGTTGGCCGGCCCGGGGGCGAGCGGTCCGAGGGCGAGTGGCAAGCTGCCCGGGGGCGAGCGGTCCGAGGGCGGGTGGCCCAAGGAGCGAGCGGCCCGAGGCACATGGCTTGAGGCGCAGGAGGGGCTTTTCGCCTGCGTTTTACAACGGAAAGGCGGAGGCGATGACCTACAAAATCGACGGTGCGTGCGTGCCGGTTGAGTTCCTCGTCATGGGGATGCTGCAGAACAACGTGTACATCGTGGACGATGGGGCGGCGTGCTTCGTCGTCGATCCGACGGGTTATCCCGACGAGATCCTCGATGCGCTCGGCGATCGCAAGCTCGATGCCATCGTGCTCACGCATGCGCATTTCGACCATGTGGGCGGCGCGAAGGGACTGCGCGACGCGACCGGCGCCCGCGTGATCGCCCATGAAACCGATGCGCCTTTCATCGCGGGCGAAAGCCAGCTCGAACCCGGGCACCGGGGCTTCGAGCCGTGCCCCGTCGACTGCACGGTCGCCGACGGAGACGTGGTCGAGATAGGTTGCATGAAATGGCGGGTCTTGCACACGCCGGGACACACGCCGGGAAGCATGTGCCTGTTCCTCGACGCGCAGCATGGCGTCGATGCGGACAAGCCGCCCGTGCTGCTGTCGGGCGACACCCTGTTCTGCGGCGCACATGGCCGAACCGATTTCACGGGCGGAAGCCCTGCCGACATGCGCTCGTCGCTCGCTCGTCTGTCCCGCCTTCCCGGCGAGACCGTCGTGTTGCCCGGCCACAACAACATCACCACGATTGCGGACGAGTCCTGGATCGGGTCGTTCGCCTAGCTTGATGCAATTCGCTTGCCCGTCCGGTGCGGCGCGCGTCGCTGGGTGCCCGTCCGGTGCGGCGCGGGCTGTTGGACCGATGCAGGGCGGGGCGCTCGGCGGCCTGTCGGCTGAAAATAGTGTCCTTATTTCACCCGGACGCCGTATGAGGATGCGCATAATCCCAGGTCGCAAAATACTGCTCGAAAAATAAGGACACTATTTTCTGGATAGCCGCATTTGCTTGGCCCGCCGTCGGGCCGAAGCCGACCGCCGGGCCGAAGCCGACCGCCGGGCCGAAACCGACCGCCGGGCCGAAGCCGACCGTCGGGCCGAAGCCGACCGCCGCGCCATGGCCCGCCGCCAGGCCGCGACGATTCGCCGGCGCCCGGGCCTAGGCGAAGTCGTCGGGGGACACGCCGTCCAGGAACGATTTGAAGTCCTCGACGATCTGGTCTTCGTCGTAGGGGCGCTTGAACAGGTAGGGAAACGAGGCGCGCTCCAGCACGCTCTCGTCGATGTAGACCTTGGCTCCCTGCCGGAGCGCGAGCGCGATGGCGTCGGAGGGGCGCGCGTCGAGGTCGATGAGCCTTCCGTGCTGGGAGATGCAGAGGCGCGCGAAGAACGTGCCGTCCTTCACGTCGTTTATGAGCACGTGGTCGATGAGCGCGTCGAGGTTCGTCAGGGCGTCGAGCATCAGGTCGTGCGTGACGGGGCGGGCGAACTTCGTCTTCTCGAGCGTCATGGCGATGCCGAGCGTCTCGTGCGGCCCGATGCAGATGGGAACCACGCGCGTCTTGCCCTCGGCAGCCGGCTCCTCGAGCGGCTGAAGCACGAGGAACGACGGGGCGTTCTGTCCCGTCACGATCAATGTCAGCACCTTCAGTTCAACCATGGTTCCATTGTACTTAAAATCCATCGTTTGTTCGTATGCAATCCTGCTATGATTGAGCGGAAACAACGAACGTAATCTCATGCGCAAACAGGACTCTGACCATGGCTTTTGTACATCTGCACAACCATACCGAATACTCGCTGCTCGATGGCATGACGCACGTGAAGGACATGGTGCGCCGCGCGGCCGAGCTCGACATGCCGGCGGTGGCGATCACCGACCACGGCGTCATGAGCGGCGTGGTCGAGCTGTGCGACGCTTGCGACGCCATCGAGAAGGAGACGGGCAAGAAGGTGAAGCCCATCTACGGGTGCGAGGTCTACTTCACGACCGACGACACGCTCGCGCGCGACGGCAAGCCAAAGCTCTACCACCTGCTCCTGCTCGCGAAGACGACCGAGGGCTACCACAACCTCCTCCGCCTCGTCAGCGAATCGCACGTCGACAACTTCTACTACAAGCCCCGCACGACCTATGCCCAGCTCCAGAAATACGGGCACGGCATAATCGGCAGCTCGGCGTGCCTTGCGGGCATCGTCCCGAAGCTGCTCGACAACCGCCAGTTCGACGAGGCCTGCGAATGGGCGCGCAAGCTCGCGGCCTGTTTCGACGAGGGCGATTTCTATATCGAGCTGCAGGACCAGGGCATCATGACCGACGGCGGCCTCACCCAACACGACTTGAACGTCCAGTTGAAGCGCGTGGCCGACACGTGCGGTTACAAGACCATCGCGACGAACGACTTCCACTACCTGAACAAGGAAGACGCCACGGCGCACGACATCATCCTGTGCATCGGCACGGGCAGCAAGGTCAACGACGCGAAGCGCATGCGCTTCGCCAACGACCAGTTCTACATGAAAACCGAAGAGGAAATGCGCGAAGCCCTGAAGGAGTTCCAAGAGGCTTGCGACAACACGGTCGTCGTCGCCGAGAAATGCAACGTCGAGCTCGAACGCGACCCGATCCTTCCCCGCTTCCCGTTGCCTGAGGGCGAGACGGAGGAGTCGTGGTTCCGCAAGAAGTGCGAGATGGGCCTCGTGGGGCGCTACCTGCCCGAACCGGACAAGCAGGCCATAAGCTTCGATCCCGATAACCGCGAGACGGTGCTCGCGGGCCTTGAGCGGCTCAAACAGCTGCGCCCCGACGTCATGGACCGCTACGACGTGGAGTCCGAGGTCATCTTGAACGCCGGCTTCCCCGCGTACTTCCTCATCGTGCAGGAGTACATCGAGTGGGCCCGCAGCCAGGGCATCGGCGTCGGCCCGGGCCGCGGCTCTGCCGCGGGCGCCATCGTGGCGTACGCCATGGGCATCACGGACCTCGACCCGCTCGAGAACGGGTTGCTGTTCGAGAGGTTCCTGAACCCCGAACGCGTGGAGATGCCCGATATCGACGTCGACTTCGAGCAGGGCCGCCGCGAAGAGGTCATCAACCACATCAAGGACGTCTACGGCGAAGACCACGTGTCGCAGGTCATCACGTTCGGCACGCTCCAGGCGAAAAACGCCGTGCGCGACACGGCGCGCGTGCTCGACTACCCCTACGGCGTGGGCGACCGCATCACGAAGCTCATCGGCGACGAGCTGGGCATCACCATCGACAAGGCGCTCGAGCAGAACCCCGACCTGAAGACCGCCTACGACTCCGAGGAAGACGTGCACCGCATCATCGACTCGGCGCGCGGCATCGAGGGCCACCTGCGCGGCGAGGGCGTGCACGCATGTGCCACGATCATCTGCCGCGACCCGATGAGCGACCACGTGCCCATGAAGCGCGACACCAAGGGCGGCGGCATCATCACGCAGTACGACGGCCACTACACGCCCGAGCTCGGCTTGCTCAAGATGGACTTTCTGGGCCTGCGCACGCTCGACGTGCTGTCGATGGCGTGCCGCAACGTCGAAGCGCGCCACGGCATCGAGCTCGCTCCCGAGAACATCCCCACCGACGACCCTGCGGCGTTCCAGCTCATGCAGGGCAGGCTCCCCATCTACGAGGGCGGCCCGATGCTCAACATGGACGGCCTGTTCCAGGTCGAGGGCGCTCTGTACGTGAGCCTGTTCAGCCGCATGCCCCCGACGACGTTCGCGCACATCGTCGCGTCGATCGCGTTGAACCGCCCGGGCCCGCTCGAGTCGGGCATGGTCGACGACTACGTCGACGTCGCGTCGGGCAAGAAGCCCGTCCATTACTACGACGACCGCCTGCGCCCGATCCTCGAGGAAACGTACGGCACCATGGTCTACCAGGAGCAGATCATGCAGGTCTCCATGCGCATGAGCGGCTTTTCCGCCGGCAAGGCGGACAAGTTGCGCAAGGCCATGGGCAAGAAGAAGATCGACGTCATGCGCCAGCTGCAGGAGGACTGGAACAACGGCGCGGTCAACAACGGCTATGCGCTCGAGATCGCGAAGAAGATCTGGGACGACGCCGAGAAGTTCGCGAAATACGCGTTCAACAAGTCGCACTCGGCCGCTTACGCCATCCTGGTCATGCGCACGGCGTACCTGAAGGCGCACTACCCCTACGAGTTCATGGCGGCCGTGCTGTCGTCCTATATGGGCAACACCGACCGGCTCATCCGCTACATCGCCAGCTGCAACCACTCGGGAATCCCCGTTCTGCCGCCCGACATCAACTCGTCGAACGCCGAGTTCACGCCCGTCGACGAGGGCGTGCGCTTCGGGCTGGTCGGCGTGCGCGGCATCGGCAAGGCCGTGGCCGACGAGATCATCGCCGAGCGCGAGCGCAACGGCGTGTTCACGTCTCTGCACGATTTCGTGAACCGCGTCGACGCGAAATGCTACAACCGCAAGGCGCTCGAAGCGCTCATCAAGAGCGGCGCCTTCGACTCGACGGGCTACACCCGCCGCCAGCTCATGTACTTCATCGAGGAGACGCCCCTGCTCGAGGGTGCGTCGCGCCGCCAGCGCGACCGCGATGCGGGCCAGGTGTCCATGTTCGACATGTTCGCCGACGACGAGGGGAGCGGGTTCGAGGACGAGGTTCCGGCGCCCGACGGCGTCGAATGGCCCAAGCGCCAGAAGCTGGCCTTCGAGAAGGAGATCATGAAGATCTACGTCTCGGAGCATCCCCTCACGCCGTACGAGGACGCGATTGCCCGCATGACGAAGTACCAGATCGGCGACTTGATGGACCGCACGCAGGAGATAAAGTCGGCGACGTTCGTCGGCATGATATCGGCCGTGGTCCAAAAGCTCACGAAGCGCGGAACGCGCATGGCGACGTTCACGCTCGAGGACACGACCGGCTCGATCGAGTGCATCACGTTCAAGGCCGACGATATGGGCGACGCGCTCGTCGAAGACGCGATCGTGAAGGTGAAGGGCAAGTTCGAGCACAGCGACCGCGGCAACCAGATCATCGTCTACGAGATCGAGGCGCTCGAGCTGACCGAGGAGGCCGCCCGCCCCGTTAACTTCGAACTGCACGTTCCCATGAGCGATTTCAGCCAAGAACGCGTCTTGAAGATGAACAACATCTTTACGAAGTACCCGGGTCGCGACTACGTCGTCATCTTCGCAACGCAATCGGACGGTCGCAAGTTCAGAGCCGAGCTCCCCGTGACGGTCGATTCACGCAACCCGGTCTTGCGCAGCGAGATCCAAGACCTTTTCGGCGCCCCTGTTTGGGCCTAGAAACGAGCCACATTGACTGACGAACCGATTCAAGGCAACCAGGCGCAAAAGACGCTCGCGATGAAGGTCGCCTACCGCGGCGAGCCGTTCTCGGGGTTCGCCCGCCAGCCGGAGCAGCTGACGGTGCAAGGCGAGCTCGAGCATGCGCTCGAGGTGCTGTTTCGCCGCCCCGTCGAAACGACGTGCGCGGGCCGGACCGACGCAGGCGTCCATGCGCGCGCGCAGGTGGTGAGCTTCGACGTGTTCGACGGCGAGCTTGCGGAAATGGACGAGCGCGACGCGCGCCGCACTCGTTTTGCGAGCCTGAGGCGCTCGCTCAACGCGATTACGCACGAGAACGTCTCCGTGCGCGAGATCTGGCAAGCGGAAGACGGGTTCTCGGCGCGGTTCGACGCGACGGCGCGCGAGTACCGCTACTTCCTGTCGGTCGGCGATGTCGAGCCCGTGCTCATGCGCGACCTGTCGTGGCATGTGGGACCCTTGGACGTCGGCGCCATGCAGCGGGCCTCGAGGTGCCTCATCGGCGAGCAGGACTTCAAGAGCTTCTGCCGTGCGTCGTCGGCGGTCGGCAAGCCGACGTGCCGCAACCTGATGGAGGTGTCGTTTTCCGACGAGGAGCTGTTCGGCGAGCCCATGCTCGTCGTGAAGGTGGTCGGCAGCTCGTTTCTGCATTCGATGGTTCGCACCATCGTCGGCACGCTCGTCGACGTGGGGAGGGGAAGGCGTCCCGAGCGATGGGTTGAGGAGGCGCTTGCGGCGTGCGATCGGACGGCCGCAGGAGAATGCGCCCCGGCGCAAGGGCTCGTGTTTTGGAGCGTGAGCTATGACGGCTAGCGCAGGGCAGAGCGCTCGGGAGGGCTTGCAGGCCGAAGGGCGCTCGCAGGCCGAGAAGCGCTCGCGGGCCGGGGAACGGTCGCAGACTGAAAAGCGCTCGCAGGTCGACGGCTTGCGCGAGGCCCACGACAGCAACGAGGCGGCGGAAAAGCGAATGCCCGCCTCCATAAGGCTGCTGTACGAAAGTCGCGATGGTCGCTTCTGCCTTTACGAGACGGCGGGAGGGCACCTGGCCGCTGTAGACGCGACCAAGTTCGTGTGACGCAGGTGCGCGTCGGCGCCTTCGCCTGGCGAGGGCGCGCGTCGGCACCGGGCAGTGGTTTTCGGGCTACGATTCCCGCCCGGCCGCAGCCGACCAATCGACGTCCGACGATTCGTGCGATTCGGCTAAAACGTCGGAGCAGGCGAGCACGCGCTCGCGCGGGATGGCGCAGAACATGTCGACGATGTCGGCGTCGAGCTGGCTTCCCGCGCAATGCTTCAGCACGGCGATGCACTCGTCATACGACGTCGATGCCTTGTAGGGCCGTTTCATGAGGAGGGCCGAGAACACGTCGGCCACGGCGACGATCTTTGCCCCCAGGGGAATTTGATCAGGCGGAATCTGGTAATAACCTTTCCCGTCCGCGCGCTCGTGATGGTATTTGATCCAGTCCTGGATATCGTCGAATGACTTCACGGGCCGCAAGATCTCGGCGCCGATCTTCGGATGCTTGCGAATGACCTGCCACTCTTCGTCGGTCAGCGGGCCCGGCTTGTTCAGGATGGATTCCGGCACGCCGAGCTTCCCAAGGTCGTGGAAGATGGCCGCATATTCGAGGTTCGTCTTGTTGAGCGTGCGCCGCTGCTGCTCGGGGAGCGCTTCGTGCATCATGACGACGAGCTCTTGCACGTGGCGGCTGTGACCGCGCAGGTCAGGGTCGCGCGCGTCGATGATGATTGACAGCGCTTCGGCCATGTTCATCGTGTTTGCCTTGATGGAGCCCACGAGATGGTAGATCCATTGTAAGACGACCGTGACGAAAGCGCTGCCGCTCAGCAAGATGATGCCAATGGACATCTCCTCGAAGTTCTGGAAGAAGATGAAGGCGTAGACCGCGGCGAAGCATACGACGAAAGCGAGTATGACGTAGTTGAGAACCGTTTCGTTCTTGCCGGTTATGACGTCGCGCTGGTCGCGGATGAACCGCACGACGGTCGTCACGTTGTAGATCATGAGCAGGAAGCCAGCGGCCACCATGCCCTGTGCCAGCAACTCAAGCAATTTAAACGCTCTTTTCCCCTACTGCTCTCGACGTCGCTGCATGAGCACGTTGTTCGTCTCGAGCCAGCTCTCAACCGTGCCGGTGTCGAACCCGTCAGCGGGGTCGACGACCAGCGCGTACATCTCCTCCTCCTCGAGCACCGCGTCGAGGGCGTCGGTCAGCTGGATCTCGCCGCCCACGCCCGGCTCGACGTCCGCGAGCAGCTCCATGACGCGCGGCGAGAGCAGGTAGCGGCCGAACACCGCGAGGTTGGACGGCGCGACGGCGGGGTCGGGCTTCTCGACGAGCGAGTCGACCTTCCACACGTCGTCGGCGACGGCCGCGCCGGCGATCACGCCGAAGCGCCCCACGTCCTCCTTCGGCACGGGCATGACCGCGATGACGCTCGCGCCGCCGTGCGCGTCCGAGATCTCCTGCATGCGCGGCAGCATCGCGTTGCCGGGCACGAGCACGTCGCCGAGCAGGACGTAGAAGGGCTCGCCGGCGGTCTTTTCCGCCGCGCAGCGCACGGCGTGGCCGAGCCCGAGCGCCTCCTCCTGGTAGACGTAGCTCACGTTCATGGCGCCGACGCGCTCGACCTCGTCCGCGTAGGCGTCCTTGCCCCGCGAGCGCAGCAGCGCCACGAGCTCGGGGTCGGGCGAGAAGTGGTCCTCGATGGCCTTCTTCTGGCGGCTGTTGATGATGACGACCTCGTCCGCGGCGCTCGCGAGCCCCTCCTCGACCACGTACTGGATGGCCGGGCGGTCGACGACGAGCAGCATCTCCTTGGGCTGCGCCTTCGTTGCCGGCAGGAAGCGGGTGCCGAGGCCCGCTGCGGGGATGAGAGCCTTCATGGTTGGTCCTTTCGCGTCAACGGGGCAGCGCGGAGCGGCGCTAAACCCCATTTCAATGCCGAGCTACATTATATAGTAGGAAATGCCATTGGGTTTGGCTGGTGTAGTGTTGTTGGTTGCGCTCGAAGTGCGATTCCGCTGGGAATGTGCAGCTATTCTCGTCGCGAAATGGTGAGATGGTGCATCATCGTTCAAAGGGTGGAAAAGGGGTTGACAGGCGTGCTAGAATTGCCGCCGAACATTTTGCACAACCCAAGTGAAAGAGTATCAATGGACCTGGCACAGCAAGCAAAGATCGTCGATTCCATTCATGACACCCTCAGCGATTTCGTAGGTCAGCGTCTTCGCGTCCGCGCGAACATGGGACGCTCGAAGATCGTCGAGAGCGAGGGCATACTCACGCAGGTGCACCCCCGCCTTTTCGTCATGGAGATCGACCGCAAGCGCGGACGCACCGCCCGCCAGTCGTATCAGTACGTCGACGTGCTCACGGGCACGGTCGAGCTCTCCCAGAACGGCGAGTCCCTGTTCGAGCCGTTCGTCATCGAACCCGAGCTCGACCTCCCGCCGCTGGTTGTAGCCGACTCCG
>CAMOUE010000024.1 GCA_946626265.1 uncultured Eggerthellaceae bacterium
TCCCGAGTGAGTCGGCCTCCCTGTTACCCCGACTCATTGCGTGCAATGAGTCGGGGTAACAGGGAGGCCGACTCACTCGGGAGGCCTATCCGCTCGAATATAATGTAAAATGCTAATAAAAATAATTTATGGGCAACAAGCATGGTGAACAGGGGGCGATAGCGCACGCGTGGCTTGCTCGAGCACGTGTGCGTGGATGTGCGAGGTATTGCGTTCGGTTGGTTTCCCCGTCGGTCGGCGGGGTCGGGAGAAAGGATCCAGCATGGCGTACGTAACCGAGAACACCCTGGAGAAACGCGAGGCGCGCGTCGCGGCGGCGATGAGGTTCGAGGAGGGCGACCGCGTGCCCTTTGCACCGCGCATGGGTACGGTGTACAGCGAGCTCGCCGGCATTTCCAAGTACGAAGCCCTCAATGACTACCGCATGATGAAGCCGGGCGTCGAGTACTTCCTGTCGCATTGGGAAGTCGACCTGTTCTGGGGGCCGGCCGCCTATCCGATCAACGTCATGGAGGTTCTCGGCACGCAAGCCGTGCGCTGGCCGGGCGCGACGTGGGGAATCGACCGCATGATGGGTTTCCAGATCGTCGACGACTGCTACCTCGAGCAGGAGGACTACGACGACTTCATCCGCGACCCGTCGCACTACCTCATGACGAAGGTCTACCCGCGCCGTCATAAGAAGCTCGCGGGTCTTGCCAAGATGGACTTCTCGAACTTCGTCGAGTTCGGCCACTACGCCTCGATGGCGCAGTTTGCCGATCCCGAGGTGCGCGAGGCGCTGATCACGCTGATGGCCGCCGGAGACCAATCCAACAAGTGGCTCGCGAGCCAGGGCCTCATGAGCCAGACCGCGCTCGAGTACCAGACGCCGCTCGGCTGCATCATGGGCCAGAACGCGCCCTACGACATGCTCGGCGACAACCTGCGCGGTTTCCTCGAGCTGCCGATGGACCTCGAGGAGTGCCCCGACAAGGTGCTCGCAGCCCTCGATGTCCTCACCGACTGGGCCATCGCCGGCGTCGAGAACATCGCGGCAGCTGGCGTGAAGTATTGCTTCATGCCCTTGCACGGAGGAACCGACGACTTCTTGAGCCCCGAAAACTGGGAGAAGTTCTATGCGCCGAGTCTTCGCAAGGTCGTCGAGCGCGAACTGGAGCTCGGGCTCATCCCGTACATTTTCTTCGAAGGCAAGTACAACAATCGCCTCGAGATGATTCGCGATCTCTTGCCCGCCGGCATCCTGGGCATGTTCGAGCAGGTCGACATTGAGCGCGCCTGCAAGGTGCTCGAGGGACACACTTGCGTGTGCGGCAACCTGCCCACCACGCTTCTGGTCTACAGCACGCCGGAGAAGGTCATCGACGAGACCAAGCGCATGCTCGACGCCTGCGCGCCGGGCGGCGGCTTCGTCATGGACTGCTCCATCGTGTGCGACCACTTCAAGGAGGAGAACTTCAACGCCTGGTACGAGACCACCCTGGAATACGGTAAGTACTAGGGGCATTCCGCTCCGGACAGATTCTTGAGGGGTCGCCGATGGCGACCCCTTTCTTGTGGTGCCGATGAGTCGGCCTCCCTGTTACCTCGACTCATTGCGTACAATGAGTCGAGGTAACAGGGAGGCCGACTCATCGGAAGGGGCACGCATGTCGAAGGATGCAAGCACGCAGAAGAACAGCGTCGAAGGGATGCGGAGATCGGGAAAACGCATCGCGCTCGCCGTTGCCGTGACGGTCGTCGCACTGTGCGTCATCGCGTTCGCGTTCGACCGGGCGGCGCTTTCGTCCACGTACGCGCGCGTGCCCGATCGCGCAGTGAGCTTGCTTCCCAAATACGATATGTACGAGAAGGATTACCCGCGCACCGACGTCCAGTTCGAGCTCGACGGCCAAACGCTGCGCGGCCACGTGTACGGAGCCGACAACGAGCGCGGCCTCATCGTGTTTCGGCATGGCATATTCAGCCAGCATTCCGACTACCTGCCGTTCATCACGTCGATGGTGGACAAGGGCTGGCGCGTGTTCGCGTACGACGCGATCGGCTGCGGGGAGAGCGACGGCGATAGCGTTTTCGGCATGTCGCAGAGCCCGGTCGACGTGGTCGCCGCTATCGATTACGCGCGTGAAAGCGGAATGGCCGATGGGATGCCGCTCGTCCTCTGGGGTCATAGCTGGGGCGGTTACGGGGTTGCCGCGGCGCTGTACGAGCGTCCGGACGTCGATGCGTGCGTTACGATGTCGGGCTTCGACACGCCTATGAAAATCCTCGACTACAGCGCATCGAGCTCGTTCGGCCCCCTCGGCAAGGTCCAGTGGCCGTTCCTGTGGCTGAACACCGTCATCGATTTCGGCCCTAAAGCCGATAGGAGCGCCAGCGCGGCAGTTGCCGCTTCGGGCGTGCCCACGCTCGTCGTGCACGGCGTCGGCGACAAGACGGTCCCCTTCGAGGGCGTGAGCGTCCTCGGCGCGCTGCAGGACGAGGCAAACCAAAGCGGAAGCCAGGTCTCCCAGGCGGTTTCCAACGGCGTTATCCAATTCGCGGTCATGGATGGGGAAGGGCGCGACGGCCATAACGATTACTTCTATTCGCCCGAAAGCCAGGCGTATTTGAACAAATGCGCGTCAGACTTGCAGTCGATGCTCGACGAGAACGACGAGGACGCAAGCGATCCCGCCGTGCAGGAGTACCTGCGAGGCGTCGACATGGCGAAGGCGAACACTGCCGATCCTGCGCTCGTCGACAGGATCGACGCGTTCCTCTCGTCGGCTGTTCGTTGACGCGAATGGGATACGGGTCGAATCCGCATGGCTCGGAAGTGCGGCGTCGGGAGCCTCCGCGCGGCTTCTGCGCGCGTTTCCCTTCCGTGAGATAATGCGTATCCATGATGAGCAGAACGCACATAGCCGTAGGCGTTGCCGTGGGCCTCGCGGTTGCCCAGACGGGTTCCGTGCCGTCATGCGTCGCGGCGATCGTGGGCGGCAGCATCGGAGGCGTCATCGCGGACTGCGACATCACGCCGAGCAGGGCGCATAGGGATGCGCTCGTCGGCCGCCTGATCGTCGCGGGCATCGCGGCGCTCGCGCTCGCGCTCGACTATTGGCATGGTGCGGGCGTATGCGATTACCTCGTCGACAACTTGGGCGTGCGGTTCATTGCCGGCGTGGCGGCGTTTGCGCTTCTCACGTTTGCAGGCGCGCATACCGACCATCGTTCGTTCACGCATTCGATCTTCGCCATGGCCGCGTTTTGCGCTGCGGTTTACCTTGCTTGCGAGCCGCTGCTTCCGTTTTTCGCGGCGGGTTATGCGTCCCATCTCGCTCTCGATTTAACCAACACGCAAACGATCAGGCTATTCTGGCCTTTCGGAAAAGGAGTTGGCCTCGGCCTGTGCCATGCGAAGGGCGCCGCGAACTCCGCCTTGCTCGTGCTCGGCATTGCGGCGGCGACGTTGGTTCTCGCGTGCAGGCTCGCGCCGCTTATCGGCGTGACGGTCGGCATGGCGTAACATGTGCGTTGGAAGGCGCGCGATTGCGCGGTGAGATGCGGGAAACGGAGTTCGGCGGGCATGGAAATCAAGGCGGTTGTATTCGACATGGACGGCACCATCCTCCACTCAGTTCCCGATCTGGCCATCGCGGCAAACGAGGTGCTCGCGCAACTAGGCTACCCAACGCATACGGAGGCCGAGGTGCTCGCGCAGATGGGCAGCGGCTCGAGGCGGCTCATCGACCAGCTGCTTCCTGAGGGAACGCCCGATGGGCAGCGCGAGCGGGTGTTCGGCCTTTGGCGCGAGGTCTACATCGCAAGCGATTACTCGCATACGGCGCCGTTTCCCGGGGTGATCAGCATGTTGCATGCGCTTCGGGCGCGCGGCGTGAAGACGGCCGTCCTCTCGAACAAGTTCGACGAGGGGGTCCGGTCTTTGACCGAGCGCTTTTTCCCTGGGCTGTTCGACTTGGCGCGCGGCGAGCTTCCGCCCATGCCGCGCAAACCCGATCCGACGTCGCTCATGGTCATGCTCGGCGACCTCGGCGTGCAGGCGGGGGAGGCGGCGTACGTGGGGGACACGATCGTCGATGTCGAGGTGGCGCGTAATGCCGGCGTCAGGGCGATCGGGGTTTCATGGGGCTACGACAGCGTGGCGCCGTTGCCCAAAGACGAGCTGGACGCTTATATTCGCAAGCCCGACGAGCTCGTCGCGTACGTCGATCGCATGAAGAG
Organism: uncultured Eggerthellaceae bacterium; assembly: GCA_946626265.1. Lineage (GTDB taxonomy): Bacteria > Actinomycetota > Coriobacteriia > Coriobacteriales > Eggerthellaceae > UBA9715. Next base: position 4,225 of record CAMOUE010000024.1, read on the forward strand.
CGGGGCGTGCTAAGCCAGCCCAAGGCGCGAGGCGTGCGGCGCGCGGGTTGCGCGAACTGTCCCTAGCGGAAGCGACGTGGTCGGGGTAGGATGATGTCGGGCGAAATCGTGCCACGACGGGCTTGACGGACTGCGAGGGAACCGATGGACTACCGCAAATTCGGCGAGAGCTACTACATACGAATGGACCGGGGCGACGAGGTCGTTTCCACGATCTTGGACGTTTGCGCGCGCGAGGGGGTTCGCTCGGCGACGTTCTCGGGCATTGGCGGATGCGAGGATGCGGTCATCCAGGTATTCGATCGCGAACGCGGGCAATTCGATGCGAAACGCGTCGAAGCCCTGCTCGAACTCGTGTCCCTTACCGGCAATGTCATCTCGGGCGACGACGGGTCGCTGTCGTATCACGCCCATGCCCTGTTCGCGTTCGACGACGGCGGCGTGCAGCGGGTGCTCGCGGGCCACCTGAAGTCGACGACCGTGCTGTACACGGCCGAAATCGAGCTACGCCCCGTCGTGGGCGGCGTCATCGGGCGCGAGCTCAACCTCGAGACGAATACGGGTTTCTGGCATTTCGAGTCGTAAGCGGATCGTCTAGCGGCGCCCGTTCGTCTTCGCTTCTGGCATGAAGAAGCACATCGATTCCCATGGTCTGGCGATGCTGCTCGACTTCGACGCCTGCACCGGGTGCTTCGGCTGCGAGGCGGCTCTTTGGGGCCGCTCCTTTCTCGTGCGCAAGCATTACCAGACACGTTACCAGGTAACTGGCAGAAACGTCAGAATCGGCGCGAGCAGCAAAGCCGGAAGCATGTTCGCCACGCGCAGCTTCGTGTCCCAGACGAGGTTGACGCCCACGCAGAATATGAGGATGCTCCCCACGAGCGAGAGGCCGGTGAGGGCCGGCTCGGTCATGAGCGGGCGGATGAGTACTGCGAGGGCCGTGACGGACCCCTGGAAAAGGCCGACCGGTATTGCGGAGAACGTGCTTCCGCGACCGAGCGAGCAGGTCATGACGAGGATGATGACGAAATCGAGCACGGCTTTCGTGACGAGGATCGAGATGTCGCCCATCATGCCGTCTTCCACGGCGCCGACGACGGCCATCGCGCCGACACAGACCGTGATGGAGGCGGTGACGAACGCGTCGACGAACGTGCGGTCCTTGGCGTTCCCGGTTTTACGCTTGAGCCATTCGCCGAATCGCCTCACGAAGGCGTCGATGTCGAGCAGCTCGCCTGCAAGCGCGCCTACGACCACGCTGACCACGATGAACAACGACTTGCCCGACGAGAGGGCGCCGCCGTCGATCGACAGCATTCCCTGCAAGGCGCCGGCGATGCCGATGAAAAGCACGCAGACACCCGATGCCTTGACCAGACCGTCGCGAACGCGCTCGTTCACGAGCGTCCCGACGGCCGAGCCGAGCAGACCGGCAATCACGATGGCCGCGACGTTGATTATTGTTCCCAAACCGGGCATGAACGATAGTTCCTCTCGATTGCCGTATTAGAGGCTCCTTGCGTAAAACGCGTCGAGTGCGGAGATCCCGGCATCGAAGCGCTCGCGCGCGAAGCTCATATGGTTGCCGGGGCCGACGACGAATTCGGTTTCGCAGCCGCGGGCTTCAAGTATTTGCGCGCATTCCCCCATCTTGTCCTGCACGGCATGCAGGATCTTCGGTGCAGCATGTTTTTCCTTCGAGCCGATCGAGAGGAAAGCGAACTTGCCTTCGCCGTCGAAGTCGAGTTCGCGCAGGCGATCGACCCAGCCTTCGTACCAGACCGAGCCCGAGAGGCATGCACAAGCGCTAAATGTCTTGCTGTGCGTGAGGGCGTAGAGCGCGAACAGGCCTCCAAGGGAGTAACCGCAGATGCCCCTCGCCGTCGGCATGAGCCCTTCTTTCGCTTCTACGGCGGTTATCGTTTCGCCGCCGAGCTCTTCGAGCGTTGCCGCCGCGTCGCCTCCGAAATCGGCTTCGCCTCGGTAGAGGCCCGGTGCGGACCAGGGGGTCAGGCTGTCATTCCAGTCGTTCACGGGGACTTTCACGATGGTGCAGGTTCGACTGTTCACGACGGACGCAACGTCGAAGGGATGTTCGGGCGAGTCGATGATGTAGATTACGGGTGCGGTGGTTCCACCCTTACTCGATAAAACTGCGCAACGCACGATATCGACGTATTTCACGGAACAACCTCTCCTTAACCTCGCGCCATTGGCGGCTCCGAAGGCGCATGCCGATTAGGTTAGCATAGTGTAACGGCGAGAAACTCAGGTGTTCAGGTAAACTGACTAGCTTTGGTACTATGAGCTTGTTCGTCAATCGTCGATTTGGGAGTTACAGTGCGGTTTCCGTTGAGTCTGGTATTGGAGTTCGCCCGGCAGGAGGGATACGAAGTCGTTTCCGTTCCGGTCAATCTCAAGGAAACATTCGAGTGGGTCGCGGTGACCGATGTTGCGGCAGGACGCTTGGAGGGGAGGGCGTTGCGCGTGCTCTCGGTCTCTGATGCGCAGGTTCCGGGCATGTCGCTCGTTGTTGACGGCGCGCAGCAAACGCAGTGGAATTCGAGTGCGTTAGTGCTGAACTGCGACGGGAAGCTTCCTATGGAGGTTGCGGAGGAGCTCCAGCTGTATCTCATGGACATATACCAGTGGGTGGAGGACATGCACCATGCCCTCGAACGACACTGCGATTGCTCGGAGCTGCTTTCGCTGTCCGAACCAATTCTGAAGAACTTCATCAGCGTTTCCGATTCCGCCTTCTTCCACATAGCGCACACGCCAGGCATCAAGCCGATCGAGGATGCGAGCAGGTATTTCATCGAGCATGGACGCTATAGTGCGGAGGTTATCGAAACGGTGGGAAGCTCGGGTCTTTCGGAGCTGTGGTCCAGGTCTCGCCCGTTTTCGAAATTCGTCAATAACGCCATCAATCCGAAGCCGTCAATCGAGCATGTTTACCACTTGAACTCGCAATATGCGGCCCATCTCGTCATGGTTTGCGAAGATGCCATCACGGAAGGACAGGAGTTTCTCTTCTGCTTGCTCATCGGCCCGATCGGTACGGCGCTCGATTACATGTGGCGGACGGATAATCCTCTCAAGAAGCGCTATACGTCGTTTTTGTCAGACATGATACATGGCGGTCCCGGCCACCGCGAGTCTGCCCGCCGTCAGGCCGAATCGCTCGGCATTCCGCTTTCGGGCCTATTCAAGGTGTGCTTGGTATCTGAACCTTGGCGCGCGTCGAGCGAAGGCTACTTCGCAGAGCGCGCCTTGGCGCTGCTTCCAGGATGTTGGACGATCGCAGACAAGAAGGACATTGTCATACTGCTGCACGAGTCGGAAAAGGGGAAGCCGGGAAAGCTCTCTTCGCTCGAGGAGAAGGCGTTCGAGCTGGCTATCGAGCTCGACACGCAAGTCGGGGTATCGCGTAAGTTCTTCGACCTGTTCAGAGCCTCTGCCGCTCTCGAGGAAGCGCGCATCGCGCTGAAGTACGGCAAGGCACGATACGACGAGTTTCTCGTTCCAGGGCAAAATCGGGCAGACGGTGCAAGCGCCCATGTGTTCCGGTTCAAGCGCTACTTCCCCTTCTACGTCGGGGATACGCAGGCGTACAAGGCCGATTTCTTCCGCAAGAACAACCTTGTCGAAGAGGTCATCGGGGCCATCGAGCGTGACGATGCGGAGCAGGGCACGTCCGATGCGCTGATTCTCCGGGCGTACCTCAGGTCGTCATGTAGGGTGAAGGTGGCCGCCGAGTCGTTGGGTATGCATCGCAACAGCGTGGGTTATCGGCTCAAGCATATCGAGCGAGCCTATGACCTCGACTTGTCCGATTCCGACGAAATAGCCTTTCTGATTGCCTTGCTCACAATGCCAAGGTAGCGCATCGACGTCAATCATGCTTCGGGGGTTTACGTGGCCAACGGCATGGGTGCATCTCTCCCGATGAGTTTTTCATCGTGTTGTACATGCATGGGATATCGCACATCCTGCCCGACCAATTGCACTTGAGTTTCGGTCGCGGCGGCAATGGGGCACCGCAATGGTTGCATATCCAGCTCTCGTTCCGCGCGCGCAATGCGAGCTTGCCGCAAGCGTCGCAGCGCATGGGCTTGGGCTGGGGCGGACGGCACCTGCCGCAAAACGGGTTGCACACCATACATCCCATGTCTGGCCTCCTTCATGCAAAAGCGCCGGCCCGGACGTTTCGGTGTCGGGCCGGCGCTCGGTTGGTAACCGAGAAACGTAATTCAGCCGTTAGCTTTCCTAGACTGCGAACAGCACTGATTTAGGCTGCTCGTCGAGCAACTTGGCGAGCTCGTCAATGGGGCCGTACTCCATGACGCCAGCTTGGCAGTGGTGTACGCAGGTGGGTAGGCGTCCCTCGCTCACGCGCTCTGCGCAGAGGTCGCACAGATGGGACGGGTAGGGGATATAGGTGTACTCCCATTTGCCGTTGACGTCCAGCCTCGGGCCGTCCTTCAGGACATGCATACCGAACTGGCCCTTCGGAAGCTTGTGCTCCTTCTTGCAGGCCACCTCACAGCTGTGGCAGCCGGTGCAGAACTCGTAGTTGATGAAAAGTCCGTTCTTCATCTCGTCTTCCCCCTCTTCCTTAGGCCTTCGTCCCGAACACAAGGTCGCTCGGGGTGACCTGGCTGTTCTCGGGCGTGCACTTGTAGATCTTGCAGAGCAGGCAGCGGTACGGCGCACCGTAGCCGGTTTCGCCGACGACGCCCTGGGTCGTCAGGTTGTTGATGTTCACGTCGAACACACCCTGCAGCACCGGGACCGCCGCTTCCTTCTCGGGGAACGACCAGCCATGGTCGGCGCACACAACGCCTTCCTTGATGATGGGGGTCACACGTGCCACCTCGCGGCAGCGGCCGCGCTGGTTCTCGATCCACACCCAGTCGCCGTCCTCGATGCCGAGTTTTTCGGCGTCGGCAGGATGGATTTCGACTTCGGGCTGATCGCGGAACTCGCGCATGGTCGGCATGTTGCGATGCTCAGAGTGGAAGAACTCCCAGTGGCGCTTGCCGGTGGTGAGCACGAGCGGGTACTCCTCGAACAGGTCGGGGCGGGTGACGGGGCTCTCGGGCGGCTCCTCGAAGAACGGCAGGTCATGGTAGCCCATGGCTTCGAGCAGCGTCGAGCGCAGCTCGAGTTTGCCGGTCATGGTGTTGAAGCCGGGCTGTCCGTCGGGGCGCAGCTTGCCGGTCTCGTAACGGCGGTAGCCCTTGAAATCGTAGGCGTACATCTGGTCTTTCAGCTGCGTCCAGTTCATGGGTGCGTTGTCCTTCTCGAGGACCCAGTTGAGCAGCGATTCCACATCGTGCCACGGCACACCGTCGGGATTCAGGCGCAGGGACAGGTCGACGATGATCTCCTCGTCGGACTTGCACTCCTCGTACTGCGTAATCTTGGTGATGGCACGGCTCGGCGTCCACCATTCGCGGTAGCTGTCGCGCTCGCAGCTCATGGCGATGGGCAGCACCAGGTCGGCCATGGCCGTGCAGGTCGGGGTCATCCACAGGTCTGCGACGACGATGAACGGTACCTTCATCATGGCTTTGTAGACGCGCGGTGCCTCGGCGGCCATGTTGACGATGGGGTTCGTGCCGGCAAGGTACATCACCTGAATCTCGTAGGGCTCACCAGCTTCGATTTGCAGCAGCAGCTCGTCGCCGACAAGGCATGCGGCTGCGCCGAACTTGTGCAGAGGGTATTTCTCCACGCCGATGCGCTTTTTCTTCAGCTCGTCGTCGATGAAGTAGTCGTAGCCGCAGCCATACAGGGCGTCCACGCCGAAGGGGCCGGTGGCGAGGTAGTTACCGCCGGGCACGTCAACGTTACCGGTGATGGCCTGCATGACCATGAAAGCGTGCGCCTGGCCGACGCCGTTGGGCGTCATGTCGGTGGACAGGCCCCAGTGGAACGCTGCGGGTTTGGCGGTGGCGTACATACGGGCCGCGCCGACGATTTCCTCGGCAGTGACGCCTGCGATCTCGGCGGCCCATTCCGGGGTCGCATCCTTCATGGCCTCGACGAGGTCTTCGTAGCCGAAGCACCATTTGTCGATGAACTCGTGGTCGACCAGGTCTTCCTCGATCATGACGTGCAGCATGGCCATGGCCACGGCAGCGTCGGTACCGGGGCGCACCTGGATGTGGTACTCAGAGTGAGCGGCCATCCACGTGATGCGCGGGTCTACCGTGATAAGCTTCGTGCCGCCCTGGCGCATGCAATCGATGATCCAGTGGCCAAGGAAGCCGTCGGCGTTGGTCATGATGGCGTTGCAACCCCATTGCAGAATGACCTCGGGGTACTCGTATTCAGGGGAATCGTAGCGGCGTGCGTCGTACTGGCCGCAGTCCACGACGCTCGGGCCTCCGAGCACGCCGACGGATGCCGAGCAACGCGGCAGGTAGCACGAGTCGCCAGAGAGGAAGCCGCAGCCATAGTTGGGGCTCTTGAACGCAGAGTACTCGAGTAGCGGCACCTGCCATACGACGTTGCGGCCTGTGCCTTCAAGGGCGACGATCGCTTCGGGGCCTTGCGTCTCCCAGGCCTTGCGTACGTGCTCCTCGATCATGTCGTACGCTTCGTCCCAGCTGATCTGCTCCCACTTGTTCTCGCCACGCTCGCCGGCACGCTTCAGCGGGTGGCCCAGGCGGGTTGGGTTATTCACGGCCTCGTCGACCATGTTCAAACAGCGCATGCAGAGGCGCCCACGGCTGAACTCGTCGTTCGGGTCCCCCTCGATATGGTCGAGCTTGCCGTCCTTCACGTAGAAAAGGCATCCGCAGCCCTCGTGGCAGCCGGGGCCGGTCCACTGCATGTTGCGGTAGACGTCGAACTCGCCTTCCTTCCAATGCTTTTCCTTGCGGTAGATCTCCTGGTTGTATACAGGCATGAAATCCCCCTTCGATTTCCCGTCTTGATTTGCGATGGCCATTCGCGTTGCGAATACCTTACGCGCGCGGTTCACTCCGAAGTTGGTGCAGAGAAACTAAATCAATGCGATTTGATGTGCGGTATGCACAATGGTTCTCTTGAACGCGTCTCTACTTATTCATTTTGCCGATGAGCTTTCGGTAGATGCGCTCGCGGATCCACGGCTCGGTCGATAGGCGAATTGCGTCTTCGACAGGTACCCACCGGACGCCGCTGTTCTCGTCGGGTTTGATGCGGATGGGCTCGTTCGGGTCGGCGACGGCCAGGTACGTCACGTTGAGGTGCAGATGCGAGCTCACGTATGCACCGCGCTTCTCGTGCCCGTCGACGGTGAGGACTTCGAGCGAGTAGATATCTCCTGGGCCGCATGCCACGATGCGCGCATGTTCGACCCCCGTCTCCTCCTGCAGCTCGCGCAGCGCAACCGCTTCGAGATCGGTTTCTCCGTCGGCGTGACCGCCTATCCAGCTCCACGAATCGTAAATGTTGTGGTAGACGAGCAGCGTCTGGGTCATGCTTGGATCGACTACCCAAATCGAGCAAGCCATATGCGCCTGCGCGGTCCGCTCGAAGCAGAGGGGGTCGGTGTCGAGCGCATGCAGGATCACCTGCTTGTCCGCCTCTTCCTGTTCGTTGAAGGGGGCGAATGCGGCAATGGCGCGGCGCAGGGACGACCTGTCGCAAGCGCCTATCATGCCTGCTTCGTCTTGCCCTTCGGTTCGATCCATCGATTCTCCCCCTGTCTTGCCTTGGCCGATCGAGGCCTCTTGACCGCTTCCATTCTATCCGAAGCCGTTCAGCTTATTTTCAGCTAATCTTCGTATCGTCTTTTCCATGGGAACGGTCGTTTAACCGTGGGAGAAGAGAGGAATACGAGCTATGAAAGCAGGAAAGAAGGTTCGCGTCGTACTTGACGTAGCGATGACCATCATGTTGGTGCTCGAGATGTTCATCCAGTTTACGGGCGTATTATTGCACGAGATCATAGGATTTGCGTTTTTCGCGACGATAATCGCGCACATGCTGCTGTCGGTTTCTTGGGTTAAAAGCACTGCACGCGTGGCGAAGAAGGGAAAGATGAGCGGCCGCCGTCTGGCGCTTGCCGTGGTGGGTAGCTTGTTGGCGTTGGCGGTCTTGCTATTGGCGGTGAGCTCGATTGCCATCAGCAACCTGGTTGCTTCGACGGGTTTCGTCTGGCCGATAGGGTCATATGCGCTGTGGGCGACGGTTCACTCTGCGTCGGCGTATGCGCTTTGCGCGCTCGTGGTTGTCCACCTTGCCATGCATTGGGCGTTTCTGGCCTCGGCGTTCAGAGTGCCCTACAATCCGTCCAGGCGCCGTGCCATAGGCGCGGGCGTTCACGCCGCCGCCGCCCTTGGTGCCATCGCCCTCGGCGTCACGGCCGTTTCGCAAGCCAACCCGTCCTTGGCAAGCGCCCTGTCCGGAGCCGCAGCCTCGACCGATGGCCAGCAGGAACCCGCTCGGACAAGTGATCGCGATTTCTCGTCTGTCTCTGACAAGGCGCCTGCGGCGGACGCGTCGGCTTCGGGCGAGCCTCAGCCCTCGAAGCCGTCGAAGTCCGATCGGAGCGGGAAGTCGGCTGAAGCTGAGGCTGTCGAGCCGACAGCGACCGTCGAGTCTGACGAGCCGACAACGGTCGTCGAGCCAGACGAGCCAGTCGAGCCGACAACGGTCGTCGAGCCAATCGAGACGGTCGAAGCGGTTGAGCCGTTCGACACCGTCGAGACGTCTGACGCGGTTGAGGTCACGGGAATATGCACGCTCTGCCGCAAGCAATGTCCGCTCAGCGCGCCGCGTTGCAACAAGCCCTATGACGCCGGCTTGATTTAGAAAAGGAAGCGGGTCGGATAATCGTGTCATCCGACCCGCTTGTTCGTTTGAACCCAGTGGTTTCCGTGCTTATTCGGCGTCCTCGACCTGCACGATCTCTGCTTGGTGCGCGTCGTCTGCGAGGGGTTCGACGGGTGCGACTTCGATGGGGTCGCCGGTCTGCTGCTCGCGCCATGCGGCGTAGGCCTTCAGCTCGGGCTCGTTTATGGCCATGGCGATCGTCGCGACGGCGACGTCGTCCGCAAACCCTACGACGGGGACGTTGTCGGGGATGAGATCGTTTTTGGCGACCAGGTAGACGAACGTGCTGATAAGGGATATCACGACTTTGGGCGAGACGTCGGTGTACTCGCGGGTGACGTAGCTTTTCACCATGGACGCCATGAGGGGCACGTTGTTGAACGCGTTCGAAATCGTATCGGGAAGCCCTGCGAGCTTCTCCTGCAGGTCCTTCAGAAGCTCGTCGAGTTGCTCGGGGTTGTCCATGATGCCCTGGGCTCTCTGGACGCCGTCGTCGATGATGCCCTTTGCCCACTCCGCGCTGAACTGCTGTGCCATAGTTGCCTCCTGACTCGTTGCCGTCGAAATCCGTTAGCGGATGAAGTTGGTCATCTCTCCCTGCTCGCGCTCGGGCAGGCCGAACTCCTCGCGTCCGAGTGCGATGCTCTTCATGAGGAACGCCATGTTCCGCGCAGTGGTGCGCATCTGCACGAGCCCTTCGGCGTCCTGCTTCGACTCGCCGGGCAGGCGGCCGTGGATGCCGTTCCAGTACTGGCCCGACGCGATCGGCATGCCGGCAATGCCGAAGTACTTGTTGAGCTCGTCCCACGTGGCGGTGATGCCGCCGCGTCGCGCGCAGGCGACGGCGGCGCCGACCTTCATGGTCTTGTCGAAGGGGGTGCTGAAGAACAGGCGGTCGAGTAGGCTTACGAGCGTGCCGTTCGCAGATGCATAGTACACGGGGCTTGCGACGACGAGCCCGTCGGCCTCCTCGAACTTCGGCGCTATCTCGTTGACGAGGTCGCCGTCGAACACGCATTTGCCCTTCTTCGCGCAGCCGCCGCAGGCGATGCAGCCGCGTACGACTTTGTTGCCGACGGCGATGCACTCGACGTCGATGCCTTCCGCCTCGAAGATCTTGCGCATCTCGTCGAGGCCGATTTGCGTGTTGCTCTCCTTGCGGGGGCTGCCGTTGATCATGAGAACCTTCATTTGCTTCCTCTCTCGTGCGCAGCGTCGCCCGCGCTGCAGCTCTTTCGTGCTTTGTCCATTGTTGCAAACAACGCGGTCGGTTGTCACGCGCAAACTGGTACTATTTGTTCCATGATTCCAGATGGCGAACAACACCACCGGGCAGAGACAGGCCTGACTTCCGCGCAGGTAGCCGAGCGCGTCGCGGCGGGCAAGGTCAACGCGAACGCGGACGTGAAGACGAAGAGCGTCCCCCGAATCGTCCGCGATAACCTTTTCACGCTGTTCAACCTCGTGAACCTCGTGTTGGGCATCGCGATATTCCTCACGGGCTCGTACAGGAATCTCCTGTTCATGGGCGTTATCGTGTCGAACCTCGTCATCGGGGTGTTTCAGGAAGTGCGCGCGAAGATGACGATCGACAGGCTCAGCGTCATCACCTCGACGCGCGCCCATGTCATACGCGACGGCGTGAAGCGCGACGTTCAAGTCGAGGACATCGTGCTCGACGACCTGATCGTCCTCGGCCGTGGCGATCAGATCCCCTCTGACGCGCGCGTGGTGGGCGGCACGTGCTCGGTCAACGAGAGCCTGGTGACGGGGGAGTCCGACATCGTTCCGAAACGGCCGGGAAGCGAGCTGCTCTCGGGGACGTTTGTCGTGTCGGGTTCGTGCGAGGCTCGCGTCACCGCAGTCGGAGCCGACAACTACGCGACGAAGATCAACAACGGGGCCAAGGAGTACAAGAAGGCGAGCAGCGACATCATGTCGTCGCTCGAGTCGATCGTCAAGTACGTGAGCATCGCGCTCGTTCCGCTTGGCATCCTCCTGTTCGGGAAGGAGATGCTCTTCAGCCCGCATGGCGACATGACGAGCGCGACGCTGCATACGTCGGCGGCGCTCATCGGCATGATTCCACAGGGGCTCATCCTGCTCACGAGCGCCGTGCTTGCGATCAACGTATTCCGCCTCGCGCAGCATCGGGTTCTCGTGCAGCAGATCTACTGCGTGGAGACCCTCGCGCGCGTGGACGTGGTCTGCCTTGACAAGACCGGGACGATCACGACGGGCGAGATGGAGGTCGACGAGGTGATTCCCCTCGAGGGGGCGAACTACGACGACGTGCTCCATGCGCTCAAGGCGCTCGTCTCGGTTCAGGAGGAGCTTGCGAACGAGACATCGAGGGCCGTTGCGGAGTACGTGGGGAACTTGAAGGAGGCGCCGCGGGACGTGCGGTTCTCGGGGGCTTCGGCGCGTGCGATCCCGTTCTCGTCCGAGCGGAAGTACTCGGGTGTATGCATCGGGAGCAACATCGGAAACTACGCGCTCGGCGCCGCGGAGTTCGTGTTGAACGGTCACGAGCGTCTCGGCGAAGTTCAGGACCTCATCGAGCGCCTTGCCGGGGTCCGCCGCGTCGTGGTCGTGGCCGAGGTCGACGATTTCGACGAGGACGATGCCATCATCGGCGACGTGCGGCCGATAGGGCTCGTATTCGTGAAGGACCAGATTCGCCCGTCCGCGTCCGAAACGCTCGAGTACTTCAAGGACCAGGGCGTCCGCGTGAACGTGATCAGCGGCGATTCGGCCGTGACGGTGAGCAAGGTCGCCAAGTCCGCCGGCGTGTACGGCGCCGAGAAGTGCATAGACATGAGCACCGTGACGACGCGCGAAGAGCTCGAGCGCGCAGCCGAGGAGTGCCGCGTGTTCGGGCGCGTGAGCCCTGCGCAGAAGAAGCAGCTCGTCGAGGCCCTGCAGCGCCGAGGCCACACCGTCGCCATGACCGGCGACGGCGTCAACGACGTGCTTGCCCTTCACGCGTCGGACTGCTCGGTTGCCATGGGCTCGGGCACGGACGCGGCGCGTTCCGTCGCGCAGCTGATCCTACTCGACGACGATTTCGCCGCCATGCCGAACATCGTCGCGGAAGGGCGGCGCTCCATCAACAACCTGCAGCGGTCGGCCGTGCTGTACCTGACGAAGACGCTGTACTCCATTGCGCTTGCCGTGCTGTTCATCCCCATCGTCGCCTTCGATTTCCCGTTTGCGCCGGTGCAGCTTACGGTCATCAGCTTCTTCACCATCGGGCTTCCGTCGTTCGTCCTCGCCCTCGAGCCGAACAAGGACCGCATCCGGGGCAATTTCCTCCGCAACGTGGTGACGAGGGCCATCCCGGGCTCCGTGGCCGTGGTGTTGGGAATAATAGCGTCGGTCGTCGCAGGAACGGTGCTCGGCGCGAACCAGGTAGAGTTCCAATCGATGTGCATGCTCACGTCGGTCGCGATTTGCATGAACGTCGTCGTGCGCCAGTCGCAGCCCTTGAACGCCGTCCGCGCGACGTTGCTCGTTGTCTGCATCGGCGGGCTCTTGGCGGCCATATTCGGGTTCGGCCATTTCCTCATGCTCGCGGACTTGCCGACGACCATGCTCGCCGTCGTTGCCGTGACCGCGGGGGTTCTCATGATCGCGTTCAACGTCGTCTACACCCGCGTGATCAAATTGCAGAAGGCGTACCTGGACGCCCTCGAGGCCGAGCAGACGAAAGCGCGCACGCTGTAGTCTCGCGTGCGCGCTTTAAAAAACAAGTCGCGGGAATGCTCTAGCGGCAGATCTCCGCGAGGAACATCGCTTCGAGGTAGAGCTGGATGGACACGCTGCCGGCCTTCTCGGCGTTCTTCTCCTCGATGTAGGCGAGGAGCGCGTCGGAGATGTGGCCGTTGTCCTGCGCCTCGACAACGTCGTACGCATCGGCGCCGGCGGCTTTGAGCTCGTCCCAGGTCATGCCGAGCTGCGTGAAGCAGTAGAAATCGGGCTTCATGCCGATCGGCACGCGCGCCATGCCCATGACCTTCGTTTCCATCGGGCAGTCTTCGGGGATGTTGCATTCGTGGCGCATCTTGTATTCGGCACCGTGCTTCACGATCTGCTGGAGCGTCTGCGCATCGATGTCGATGTAGTCGTGCCAGCTGCATGCGCCGGATCCCGTGGGCATGAGGCGCCCGGCGTTCACATGGGCCTTGTCGTCCTGCTTGTGGATGAGGATCTTGCTGTCGGCGGTGATGGCGACCGTGTTGCCGCCGACGGGATTGGCGCCGAGCATGAGCGACAGCGGGTAGATGACGCCGAAGTCGTTGTAGATGTAGCTCGAGCCCTTGAACTCGACAATGCCCTTCTCGTTGCGGTAGACGTACGGGAAGGAGTAGAACGTCGCGAGCAGGTCGTAGTACTCGACCATGCCGATGGTCGCGGTGTCGGAGTCGGGCTTGAGGTCGCTGTACATGCCGCAGATGCGGTGGTTCTCGAACTGGCCGGGCTCGACCTG
>CAMOUE010000025.1 GCA_946626265.1 uncultured Eggerthellaceae bacterium
GACCCTCGAGGCCGTGGGCGTCGAGCATCCCTTCCCGCTGCAGCGCATGCAGTACTCCGAGGCCATGGAGCGCTTCGGCTGCGACCGTCCCGACATCCGCTTCGGCATGGAGCTCGTGAACCTGACCGAGATCGTGCGCGGCTGCGGCTTCGGCGTGTTCGCCAAGGCCGTCGAGGCAGGCGGCGTGGTCAAGGCCATCAACTGCAAGGGCGCGGGCAACTGGTCGCGCGGCGAGGTCGAGAAGCTGGGCGACTTGGCCGCCGAGAACGGCGCGAAGGGCATGGCGTGGATCGCCTTCACCGACGCCGATGCCGAGCTTGCGGGCAAGAGCCCCATCATCAAGTTCTTCGAGGACGACGTCTACGCCAAGCTGAAGGAGGCCATGGACGTCGAGCCGGGCGACCTGCTGCTGTTCGCGGCCGACAAGCCCGAAATCGCCAACGCCGTGCTTTCCGCCCTGCGCCTGCACATGGCCGACGCGCTCGAGATTCCGCGCGAGGGCCATGCGCTTCTGTGGGTCGTCAACTTCCCGATGTTCAAGTACGACGAGGACGAGAAGAAGTACGCGGCCGAGCACCATCCGTTCACGATGATCCGCGAAGAGGACTGGGACAAGATCGAAGATGCGCCGCTCGAGTGCGGTAGCTATTCGTACGACCTGGTCATGGACGGTTTCGAGGCCGGCGGCGGCACGATCCGTATCCACACGCCCGAACTACAGCGCCGCGTGCTGCGCCGTTGCGGGCTCACCGACGAGCAGATCGACGAGAAGTTCGGCCACCTCATCCACGCGCTCGAGCTGGGCGCGCCGCCCCATGGCGGCATCGCGCTGGGCCTCGACCGCCTCGTCATGCTGCTGGCCGGCAAGGACTCGATCCGCGACGTCATCGCGTTCCCGAAGACGTCGTCGGCATCCGACCCGATGACCGGCGCGCCGTCCGCCGTGACGGGCCGCCAGCTCAAGGAAGTCTCGCTGCGCACGCTGTAGCGCTCAGTCGCCGTGACGCCGCCCGGTGCGGCACGGCTTGCATGCGCAACCTTCAACGGACGACTCGCCCACGGGCGGGTCGTCCGTTCGTTTTCGCCCTACATGATCTTCGAGCGCTCGATCCTCTCGACGAGCTTCGGCACGACGCGGATGAGGGGGTCGTACAGCACGAGCCCGATAAGGGCGAGCGGTGCCGCGAAGAGCGCGAGCGTGCCGATTTCGATCCAGAAATCCCCGTTCGTCACGCCGAACATGGCTGCGCGCATCGCGTTGACGGCGTGCGCGATGGGCAGGTAGGGGTTCAAGTCCTGGAAGAACTGGGGTAGCAGCTGCATCGGGAAGCTGCCGCCGCCTCCCGATACCTGCACGATGAGCAAGATGACGCCGAGCGCCTTGCCGAAGTTCGCGAACAGGGACACCATCGTGTAGATGATGAACGAGAACACGAGTCCCGCGACCCAGAAGCACAGCAGGTACAGGAAGGGATTGTTGGCCTGCACGCCGAGGAACAGCAGGTTCCCGAGCGAGAGCGTCGTGCTCTGCGCGAGCGATATGAGCGCCACGATGCCGAAGCGCCCGCAGAAGACCTGGCGGTTCGTCGGGTTGTCGAGCTCCTCGAGCGTTCTCGAAGACGGCTGAACCTTGAGCATGACCATCGTGAGCAACGCCCCGATCCAAAGTGCGAGCGTCGTGTACAAAGGCGACATGGCCGATCCGAAGTTCTCGACGGGATGGATGGCGTGCCGCTCGACCTTCACAGGCGCGGAGAGGGCGGCCGCGAGCGTTTGCGGGTCCTCGCTCAGCACGTCGCGGATCAGCTCCTTGTCGCCCGAGTCGAGGGCTTTCGAGATGTTGGCGCCCAACGTGTTCAGCCGCGTTGCCGAATCGTTCAAGGTGTCCTGCATCTTCGAGATCTTGTCCTTCGCGTTGTCGAGCCGGTCGGCCAGCTCGTTTGCCGTGTAGACGAGGTCGCCGCTCGCGGCGTCGATGGCGGCGCCCGTCGACGACACGGAGGCGCCTGCATCGCTGATGAGGTCGGCCAAGTCGTTGAGCTGCGGTTTCACGTTCTCTTCGTAATCGGTTCTCGCGTCGGCCACCGTCGCTTTCGTCTGCTCGGCGAGCTCGGACACCTCGTCGTGCGTGTCGGCTGCGTCGGAGACGCCCGCATCGATGTCGTCAGCCGCCGCCTCGAGCCCGTCGCGAAGCTGCTCGAGCTGGGCGATGGACGAGTTCAATTGCGAGACGAGCGAATCGACGCGGGCCTGGTCGTCCTCGGGAACGGACGCGCGGACGCCCTCGACCTGGGAGGCGAGGTCCTCGAACGCGACGATGAGCGCCTCGACGGCCGCGCCGCGGTTGCGGAGCTGTCCTGCGGAGTCGTTCGCGAGCGTGTTGACCGACGCGAACGTCGTGTCGATGGACTCGGGGACCCCTTCGAAGCCGGCGACGCTGCGGTCGACTGCGAGGTCGAGCGAGGCGACGGCGTCCTCGAGCGCGCTGCCGATCCGCTCGCCCGATTCGCGGGCTTCTGCGGCGGTGCCGACGACGTTGGAGGCGGAGCTTTGCGCATGTGCCAGCAACGACCCCGAATCGCGTATGAGCTGCTGCGACGAGTTGACGATGTCGGAGTAAAGCCCGAGGGTGTTCGCGGCGTCGGAAAGCTGCGCGCCCATCCGGTTCAGATGGTTGCTCAGCTCGGCGAGCTCGCCGCCGGCATCGGCGTCCTCGACGTAGTCGACGATCGCCGAGGATATCCCGAGCGCGACTTCCGATAGCGTTTCGGCGAACACCTGGTTGACCTGCTGTGATATCTTGTCGGCTCCTTGGTCTGTCACCTTCGGCGCAATCGCGCTCTTCTTCTCGTTGGAGTAGTACGTGATCTGGGCGTGCTCCGCATCGCTGGAGTAGAACGACATCATGTCGCGGCTGAACGTCTCGGGGATGACGACGGCGGCGTAGTACCTGCCCGACCGCGCCCCGTCGATGGCGTCGGCTTCGTCTGTGATCACGAAATTCAGCTGGTCGTTCGCCCGCAGGGCTGCGACGACTCTCTCGCCGATGTTCACCTCGATGGGCGCCAGGTCGCTCTTGTAGCCCGCGTCGGTGTTGGCGACGGCGACTTTCAGGTTGCCCGTATTGTCGAAGACGTCCCAGCAGGCGAGCAGGTTGTACCAGGAGAACAACGAGGGCAGTATGACGAGCCCGAGCACCGCGATGATCGTCACGGTGTTCTTGCTCAGCCGCTTCAGGTCGTTCACGAACAGATGCCAGACGTTCGCCATCAGGCATCGCCGCCTTCGCCGGTCTCGGCGTCGGTTTCACGTGCGCGCGATCCGAATCGCTTGGCGAGCGGGCGCACGACGGTGAAGTTGTCCCGCTGCCTGTAGAGCGCACGCACCTCCTCGTCGCTCATCGAGTCGAGCGACAGCTGGTGGCTGAAGTAGTCCTGCATGTAGTCGAGCACGATCAGGTAGGCGACGATCGCGGCGAAGCAGATGAGCCACGTGGTGAGTATGACGACCTTCTCGAGACCGAGCAGGGAGAACACGATGGTGAGCACGATCACGACGGGAACGCCGACGGCGACGGAAAGCCTTTGCAATGTCGGGTACAGGCCGATGAAGGAGCCCACGCGCTTGTTGATTTCCCGCCGGTACTCCTCGCGGTCGGACAATGCCTGGAAGACTTGCGACAGGCGGTAACGGCGGGCGGGCAGGTGCACGGCCTCGCCGTTGATGAGGTCGCTTTCCTCGATTTGACGGGCGAACATGCGGTTGAGGTTCGCCATGTGCGGCCTCGCAAGCGCCCCGATGAGCAAGAACGCGATCATGAACCCGAAAAGGACGCCCAGGCAGCTCGGCCATGTCGTGCCGTAGAATCCGCAGATGGTCTCGCGTATGGCGCTGATTCCGTATGTGAACGGGAACAAGGGGTAGATGATCTGGAAGAAGCTCGGCGTCATCTCGATGGGGTACAAGCCGGTCGCGCCGGGGATCTGCACGAACACGAGGATGATGCAGAACGCCTTGCCGACATGCTGGAGCGTGGCGGAAAGCGTGTACTGGATCGACAGGTACGCGAGCGACGCCGTGATGGCCGTCGCGTAGAACGCCGGGGCGTTGACGGTCTGCACGCCCATGGCGAGGCACCCCGTGACGCAGACGACGGCCTGCAGGATCGCGAGGATCACGAGGAGCAGCCATCTGCCGAAGAAGCGCTGCGATATGGTCAGCCTCCCGATCCCCTCGTCGTCCACCTCGATGCGGATGATGACCATGAGCATGAATACGCCGATCCAAAGCGTGAGGTTGATGAAAAGCGGCGCCATGGCCGATCCGTAGGCGTTCAGCTCGTAGAGCTGCTCGGTCTTTACCTCGGTCGGCGAACTCATGAAATCCGCGATGCGCTCGGGGTCTATGCCGCCCTCGCCGAACAGCCGCTCGAGGTCGTTGGAGGTCTGGAGCGCTTGGAGGTCGGTCTCTATCGTGGCCAGGTCCCCCTCGAGCGTGGCCAGGCCGCCTTCGGTGCGCGCGACCGCGTCTGACGTGACGGCGAGCGTCGACTTGAGCTGGTCGAGCATCGACGACGTCTCGTCGATGAGCAGGACGAGGTTCGAGGTGGACGTGCCCAGCTCGTTGGCGGTGGTCGAGATGCCCGCAAGGTTCTCGCTCACGACGGGCAGCACCGAATCGTTGAGCGTCGAGCGGTAATCGTCGGCATTGGTCAGGGTGCCTTGGATCGCGTTGTCGAGCTGGTCGCCCGTCTCCGCGCTCGCGACGGCCGCGTCGGCGATGTCGGACGAGAGCGTCTCGAGGTCGGCGAGCAGGGATTCGGCCTCCCCGTTCCCGTCGTCGAGCGCGTCGATGATGTCGTCGAGCGCGGAGGCATCGACGTCTTCGGGCAGCTCGTCGCGCAGGTCTTCGAGCACCTTCTGCACGTGCCGGCCGTCCTGCACGACCGAGCCCGCGCGCTCCACGGCGGTTTCGGCAGCGCTCGAGGCGGTGACGATGCTGCCCGAGAGGCGCCCGATGGCCTGGTCGGCTTTGGCGGTCGTGCGGGACGCGAGGGCCGACCCGCCGTCGAGAACCCCGTTGATGGATGTGGAAAACGAGCCGATCCCCGTGTTGACGTCGGCTACGAGCGTCGCGGATTCCGTTATGCCGGACGAGGCGGCCTCGACTTGGCTGCGCGCGCTTGCAAGCGACTGCTTGGCGCCGTCCGCCTTCGTGATGGCCTCGTCTGCCGCGTTCTTGACGCTCGTCAGCGCTTCGCGGGCATCGACGAGGCCCTGCTTCGCCTCGCCTACGATGTTCGAGGCGCTCGTCTTCGCCTGGCCGATCTTTCCCCTCGATTCGCCGAGTTTCTCGTTCAGGGCGTCGGCCACCGCAGCGCTTGCCGTCGAGACGAACGTTTCGTTGATGGTGACGTCGAGGGCCGATGCGCCGGCGTCGGTGATCTTGGGGGAGACCGGCCCTTTCTTCTCGTTTACGTAGTACTCGAGCGTGGGTTGCCGGAAATTCCCGGACGTTATCGTGGCGAGGTCGGCGCTGAACGTCGCGGGGATGACGATGGCGGCGTAGGCCTCTCCCGACTCGACTTCCGAAAGCGCCTCGTCGCCGTCGACGAACGCCCAGCCGAGCTGGTCGTTCTCTTTCAGCGCGCCTTCGATTTGCGTGCCGAGGTCGAGCCTCCCGAGCGTCTTGTCGTCGACGCCCTCGTCCTCGTTCACGACGCAGATCCTCAAATTGCCCGTGTTCTCGTACGGGTTCCAGAAGCCGGCGACGTTGAACCAGGTGTAGAGGGAGGGGAGGACCGAGAGGAACAGGATGACGGCCCATGTGGCGGGATTCTTCGCGATGCGCTTCAAATCGCGCAGGAACACGCGCATGACGTTTCCCACCGTCGTCCTCCGTTTCTGCTGCATATGCGGTGCGATTGTTGCTTCGTACGAGCTTACCGCAGTTCACGTTGCTCAACAAGTGTGGTATAACGCGAAACACCCAGAATAGCGGGCGAAAACACAGCGCTTCAAGCGATTCGCGAGCCAATTGCGCGCCGGCCGGCGATGCGCGCGTCCCGTTTCCCGCGCTTCGCCGCGGTCGCCTTGCGATCTCGTAGGCGCTCATGTGTGCATTTGGTTCGAAAATCGTCCATCTGCCGCAACTCCGTCTATACTGCGTAGAGTTGTTCGAGTGCTTCGAAAGGGCTAGGACGGCGCTATGTTCCGAATCTGGTCAGGTCCGGGAGGAAGCAGCCATAAGGGACCGCTGGCGAGCGTCCTAGCCTTTTCGGAGCACTTCTACGTTGTGAACTGGAAATCTCATGGGCTTCATCGAATTCATCATCAGCTTTCTCAAGGATCCGCGCACGCAGATCGCGGCGTGGATCGCCACGCTCGGCCCGGTGCTGGTCTACTGCCCGCTGTTCCTCGTGGTGTTCATCGAGACCGGCGTCGTGTTCTTCCCGTTTCTGCCCGGCGACTCGCTGCTGTTCGCCTGCGGCGTGTTCTCGGCCGAGGGATGGGGCCTCAACCTGGGCGTGACGCTCGCCGTGTTCTATGCGGCGGCCATTTTGGGCAACACGTCGAACTACTGGATCGCGCGGTTCTTCGGCAGCCGCATCATCGACTCGGGCAAGGTGAAGTCGCTCACGCCTGAGCGCATGGCCAAGCTCGACCACTTCTTCGAGAAGTACGGCGGCCTGACCATCGTCATCACGCGTTTCATGCCGTTTCTGCGCACGTTCGCGCCGTTCATCGCGGGCACGGGTCATATGAACTTCGCCAAGTTCACGCTGTTCAACGCAATCGGCGGGGTCAGCTGGGTCAGCCTGTTCGTGCTCGTCGGCTACTTCTTCGGCGGCGTGCCGTTCGTCCAGCAGCACTTCAGCGCCATCGTGCTGGGGATCATCTTCATCTCCGTGCTGCCCGCCGTCATCGGCGCCGTGAAAGGCGCCCTCTCGTCGCGGCGAGGTTAGCGCTTGGCGCCATGCGGGACGGGGGTCGCGTAGGGTCGCGCCTGCCTGGCGCCCGTGCTCCTTATTTCGTGCAGGTAGGGCTTGGCGGGCGTCAAAGCATGCCGCTTGCGCTATGATTCCAATTGGAAAAACACGTGTCTGACACGGTGCACCCAATTAAGAAAGCGCAGATGAGCATGGCAGAAGCGTTGTACAGGAAATACCGTCCGCAAGTGTTCGAGGACGTCGTGGGCCAAGAGCCCATCGAGCGGACGCTCAAGAACGCGATCGAGCAGGACAAGGTTTCGCACGCCTACCTGTTCACGGGCCCGCGCGGCACGGGAAAGACGACGACGGCGCGACTGCTCGCCAAGGCGCTGCTGTGCGAGAAAGGTCCGACGCCCGACCCCGACGGCACGTGCGACGATTGCGAGCTCATCGCCGAGGGCACGCACCCGGACGTCTACGAGCTCGACGCCGCGAGCCGCACGGGCGTCGAGAACGTCCGCGAGGAGATTATCAGCCGCGTCCAGTTCGCCCCGACCCGGGGCCGCTTCAAGGTCTACATCATCGACGAGGTCCACATGCTGTCGACGGCCGCGTTCAACGCGCTGCTCAAGACGCTCGAGGAACCGCCGTCGCACGTCGTGTTCGTGCTGTGCACGACCGATCCCCAGAAAGTCCCCGAGACCATCCACTCGCGGTGCCAACGGTTCGATTTCCGCCGCATCGCGCCCGAGTCGATGGTGTCGCGCCTCGGCGCCATCTGCATCGCCGAGGGCGTCGAGTTCGAGGGCGAGGCGCTCGACCTGATCGCCCACCGCGCGGAAGGCGGGCTGCGAAACGCCCTTACGTCGCTCGAGCAGATCATAGCGTTCGAGAACGGCAAGGTCACCCTCGCGGGGGCCGAGCGCTTGCTCGGGGCCATCGACTCGAACGACCTGGCCGAGATAATGGCCTATGTGGGGAAGCGCGATATCGCCAACTGCTTCCGCTGGACGGCCGACTACATCGAGACGGGCGCCGACCTCGCGCAGTTCGTCCGCGACATGGCCGAGCACGTCCGCAACCTGTACGTCATGGCGCTCGTCGGCGACGATGCCGACATCGACGTCTCGGAGACGATGCGCCGCGAGCTCGCCGGCGAGCTCCAGTGGTTCGGGCCCGATCGGGCGAGCCGGCTGCTCGGCGTGCTCGGGGACCTGATGTCGGAGCTGAAGACGTCCTCGAACCCGCGCCTCTCGTTCGAGATCGCCCTGACGCGCATGGTGAGGCCGGATTCCGACCTCACGATCGAGTCCCTGGCCGAACGCGTCGAGGCGCTGGAAAGCGGCTACTCGGCCGTCGCCCATGTGCTGCCGGGTAAGCCGCTCGCTCATGCGGGCGCCCCGGTCGCCGCGGGAGCCGGCGCCCCGTCAGCGCACGGCGACGTTTTCTCCCCGGCAGACGACCCCTTCGCGGCGGCATCGGCGCACGCGCACGAAATCGAATCCGAGATGGCGGCCGAGCCTGCGGCGACGCCCGTCCGCGAGCAGGCGGTGCGGGCGGAACGCGGGGCGGCTCGCGCCGCGGCGGACCGCGCCGTGCCCGAGCCCGCGCCCTCGTCCGCCCCGGCCGCGTCCGTCGGCGCCCCGACGACCGCGACGGGCGGTGCCCCCGGCTCCGCGCTCGAGAACCCCGCGTCGCTCCAGCGTATCTGGCAAGCGGCGCTTTCCGCCGTCAAGAAGCAGAAACAGGCGTACGGCGTCCTTTTCATGAACACGAAGGCGACGTACGACAGCGCGCGCGGCATGCTCGTCGTCAACTTCTCGGCGGACAGTGCGTTCGCGTTCAACGCCGTGCAGAAGCCCGATGTGCAGGACGCGCTTGCACATGCGCTCGAGCATGCGGCGGGCGGTCCTGTCGCGTTTTGCTTCGAGAAGGGCGGAACGTCCGTGCAGGTTTCGGGCAGCGCGGGCGCAAGCCGCCAGCAGGCCCAACCGCAGGCTCAACCCCAGCCCCAGCCGCAGCCCCAGCCCCAACCGCAACCGCAGGTCCAACCCCAGTTCCAACCGCAGCCACAGCCCCAGCCGCAGCCACAGCCACAGCAGCAATCCCGTGGCCGGGGCCAGCAGCCCGCTTACGACCCGGTGCCCTACGAGCAGGTTCCCTACGAGGAAGTCCCCTACGAGCAGGTTCCCTACGAGGATTCCTACTACGACCCTGCGCCCTATGACGGGTATGGCCAGGCGCCCGTTCGAAACGGCGCCGTCCACCCGCCCGCCCAAAGCGACGCGACGACGGCGGCTTCCGCCGTGGAGCCGAACCTGACCCCCGAGGGCGCCGTCGTGGAGAACCGCGACGACGTGCAGTCGATGCTGCAGGCGGGTTTCGGCGCCGGCGTCGTGTTCAGGGAAGTGAACGACTAGCAGGCGCGTTTCCACCGCGCTATCTACGAGAAAGGCGATTGACATGGACATGAACCAAGTGATGCAGCAAGCGCAGAAAATGCAGCTCGAGCTGGCACGCGCGCAGGAGGAAATCAAGGACATGACGTACACGGCGACGTCGGGCGGCGGCGTCGTCAAAGCCGTCGCAACGGGCGAAGGCGTCATCGAGAGCCTCGAGATCGACCCCGAGGCCGTCGACCCCGACGACGTCGACATGCTTGCCGACATGATCGTGGTCGCCGTGAACGAGGCCTTGCGCGGCGTCGCTTCCGCAGGCGAGCAGCGCATGTCGGCCGTGACGGGCGGACTCAACATCCCGGGCCTTTTCTAGGCGCCTCGCGCGGCCTGGAAGGAGGCATTCATGCAATCGACTCCCGCATTGCAGAAACTGCTCGACGAGCTCGAGCGGTTGCCGGGAATTGGCTCGAAGTCGGCGCAGCGCATCGCCTACTGGATGATGAACACCGACCGGGCGACCGTGATGAGGCTTGCCGAAGCCATAGCGGAGGTCAAGGACACGGTTCATTTCTGCTCGCGGTGCTTCAACTACGCCGAAGGAGACCTTTGCGAGATCTGCCAATCGGACAAGCGCGACACCTCGCTCATCTGCGTCGTGAGCGAGCCGAGGGACATCGCCGCCATCGAGCGCACGGGCGCGTTCGACGGAGTGTACCACGTGCTCGGCGGCGAGCTTTCCCCCATGGAGGGGATCGGCCCCGACGAGCTCCACGTCGCCGACCTCCTTCGCCGGCTCGCCTCGGAGGACGTGCGGGAGATCGTGCTCGCGACGAACCCGAACGTCGAGGGCGAGACGACGGCTGCGTACATAGCACGCCTGGTGAAGCCCCTGGGGCTGACCGTGACGCGGCTGGCGAGCGGCATGCCCGTCGGCGGCGAGCTCGACTTCGTGGACGAGGTGACGCTCGGCCGCGCAATCGAGGCGCGTCGCGAATTGTAGAGCCGGCTGCCGGCGGCACGGCGATCCGGGCTCGGCAACACGACGATCCGCGATTCCTCGGTTTGTCCTGATTGTTGTACAGGCGCGTCGAGCTTCAATCCTGGTTTGCCCGCTGGATTTACAGCCTGTTCTGGTTGTGCAGGCTGCCCCCTTCGCGGCAAGCCCATGATAGGCTCTTTGAGCATTTGGCCGTGCAAGCCTTTTCTTTTCACCAGTTTTTAGCTAGACTTAACAATACCGTGAACGCCCCTTCGCGCGTATTGTCGTGCGTCGCCTTTGAGCGCGGTAGCTCCAAGAGGAGCGAATACCGAAGGAGGCGATATGGAAACCACGAGCATCCCAGCGACTGAAACTCGCGCGACGGGCACTATCGACGAGCACGATGCGCTTACCGGCGTGCGCGGTTACTATACTCTGCTCCGGGATTTCGACTACGCTGCCTACGCGGGGCGTGAAACCTACGTCGTTTTATGCGACATCGACAACTTCCGCATGTTCAACGACGCGTACGGCGAGAACCACTGCAACAACGTGCTGGCCGAAATCGGCCGGACGCTCCAGGATTGCTTCGGCGAGTCGCATGTCTTCCGGTACGGAAGCGACGAGTTCATCGTCGTGGACTCGTTCGACGACGGCGCGACGTTCAACGAGAAGGTCGAGGACCTCAACAGGCGCATCGGGCTCATTGCCGTCGAGGGCGAGGCTCTGCACATCTCGTTCAGCTATGGATGCGTGCACGGGAAGCTCAACACGTCCGACGACCTTCACGAGGCGATTCGCCTCGCCGACCGGAAGATGTACGAGGCCAAGCGCATGGGCAAGGCGCGCCTCGTGAGCGTGGCCCTCGACGGGGCCATGACGATGGGAGAGGGGCGACGCCATCTCGTCGGGCGGAAGGCCTACGAGCTCGACGAGCTCACGGGTCTCGCCAACCTGTTCTTCTTCCGCAAGGAACTCGGCCACATGCTCGCGAAGCAGGTGGCAGCCGAACCCGTTCCCGACGAGGACCGCCTCGCGCTCATCCACTTCGACATCCAGAACTTCAAGGCCTACAACCAGCAGTTCGGCTTCGAGGCGGGCGACGAGCTCCTCATCCTCGTGGCGGACGCCATCGAGAAGACGTTCAGGGGTTCGCTCGCGGCGCGGTTCTCGGCCGACCAGTTCATGGTCGCCACGAAGAAATCGCTGGTGAAAGACGGGTTCCATCAAGTACGCAAAGCGTTTCGCAGCCGGCACAAGGACACGTCCATCTGGCTGCGCGCGGGCGTCAACGTTCCCGACGGCGAGTACGACGACGTCGGGTTGAACATGGACCGCGCCAAGATGGCCTGCGACAGCATCAAGGGCCGCCGCGACAAGCTCCTGCGGTTCTACGACGCCGAACTCAAGGCGCAGATCCTGGCCCATCGCTACGTGCTCGAGAACATCGACCGTGCAATTTCGGAGGGTTGGGTTCGCCCGTACTACCAGCCCATCGCCCGTGTCGCCACCAACGAGGTGTGCGACGTCGAAGCGCTCGCCCGTTGGGAAGACCCCGAGCGGGGTATCATCTCGCCGGCCGATTTCATCCCGGTGCTCGAGGACGCGCGCCTCATCCACACGCTCGACCTGCACATCGTCCGTTGCGTCTGCCGGGACCTCAAGCAGTTGATGAACGAGGGCAGGCAGATCGGCACGCCCTCGATCAACCTCTCGCGGTTCGATTTCGAGCTGTGCGACATCGTGGCAAGCATCATCGACATCGTCGACGAGTTCGACATCCCGCACAGCAACATCGCGATCGAAGTCACCGAAAGCGCGCTGAGCGGCAACCAGTTCCTGAAAGCCGACATCGACCGCTTCCGCGATGCGGGCTTCGAGGTGTGGATGGACGACTTCGGCAGCGGCTATTCGAGCCTGAGCCTGCTCAAGGAATACAATTTCGACCTGATCAAGATCGACATGGTCTTCCTGCGCGAATTCGACACCAACGAGTACGCGCGCGTCGTGCTGGCGCACGTCATCAACATGTCCAAGGAGCTAGGCCTCAAGACGCTCGTCGAGGGCGTCGAGACGGAGGAGCAGTTCAAGTTCCTCAAGTCGATCGGATGCGGGCGGGCGCAAGGATGGCATTTCGGAAGGCCCGTGAGCTTCGACGGCACGCTCGAGGCCATCACGAACCAGACGTATCCGCCCGTCGAGAGCCTCAGCATGCGAAGCTTCTACGAGGCGATCGGCCGCACGAACATGGTTCGCCCCAATCCGTCCAAGGCCCCGGGCGGAGGCTACACGCCCTCCGACATCCCCGCGGTCATCATCGAGCGGCGCCACGGCGAGTTCAAGTTCCTGAACGTCAGCGACGTGTACCTGACGTTCCTACACGACATGGGCGTTTCTTCGGTGGAGGAGACCGAGGAGAACATGACGTGCGGCGAGCCGAGCTACAAGCGCCTCCGCGCGAGCATCGAAGACGCCGTCGCGTCCGAGGGCTGGGTGCGCTCGACGTACGACGACCTGGGATTCCCCTGCTCGCTCGTCATGAAGTGCATTGCACGCAACCTCGAGGAGGACGCCATATCCGTCATCGTCGTAACGCTCGACGGCTACGGTTCGGTGCGGGAGGGCTAAGCCCGTCTTGGCTCTAGACGGGTTTGACCCTATGCCTTTAGAATAAAACGCGCCGCGCCTCGGAAGGGGCGCGGCGCGCGGCGTATACGACAAGTGAATGGAAGTGCTTTACATGATTGTTGGAACGTTCGATATCGCGATAGAGACGCCCAAGTACCACAGGCGTGGCACGCTTGCTCTGAAAAGCGATGGCGGGAAGATCATGGCGCGCCTGAACTCGGGCGACATGAACGACGTCGAATTCGCCGGGACATGCGATGGTCAGGAGTTCTGCTTCGAGGGCAAGGGCGAGTTCCCGCTCGTCGGCGCCATCGACTACACGGCGAAGGGCAAGGTCTGGGGCAACACAGTCGATCTGACGTGCGAGACGAGCGCGGGCAAGATCACCATGTTCGGAACGCGCCTGTCGACGTCCGCGGGCGAGTTCAAGAGCTCGCACGAGTACATGATGTCCGTCGCGTCGGGCGATTTCACCGACGACGGGACGATGTACTCCGGCCTGTACTCCGACGCCCATTAGCCTTTACTTCGGCGTCCATTAGCTTTACCCGAGATGTCTCGGGCGATCCCGCGCCCGGCCCGGGCCTAGACTTTCTCCTCCACGAACCAGCGGGGGTTCTCGTGGAAGAGGTAGGTCGTTGCCTGCCCGATGCGGATGAGGTAGCGCGTTCCCGTGCCGCCTACCTTGAGCGATGCCGCGCGGCGGACGTCGAGTATGCGGTCAATCTCGAACGTGCGGCCGTCTTGCCAGGTGATGGAGACGGGCGTGACGCGGCCGTCCTCGTCCGTGCGGGCGAGGACCTCCACGTAGTGCTTGCGGCGGCTTTCGATTCCCTGAACCATGGCACGCGCCTATCGGTGGAAGAAGCCGACGGGATGGACGGTGTTCTCGGCCTTGACGTCGAGCCCCGACAACGCTTGGTCGAGCAGCTCCGTGCCGCGGATGATGCAGGTGTTTCCGAACCTCCGTCGCAGTTCGTCGATGCACGTGTCGAGATGCTCCCAGTCGGGCTGGGCGTCGTCGAACAGCGAGAGCTGGTTGGTCGGCGTGGCGTCGACGAGGTCGCATGCCCGCACGTGCAAGGCGCGGATCGGATGCTCCTCGTCGAACGGCTCGTTGCAGGCGAGCAGCGCCCAGGCCGTCTGGGCGACGATGCGGGTGGCGGCCGACGGTTTGTCGAGTTTCGTCTGGCATCCGTACCCCGACAGGTCGGTGTCGTTTCGCACCCCGATGGCGACCGTTCGGGCCTGCACGCCGTCTTCGCGCATGCGTTGCGCCACCGATTCGGACAGGATCCAGATGAGGGCTCGCGCGTCCTTTGCGGTGGTGATGGGGTGCGGGGCGGTGAGGCCGTTTCCGTAGCTCTTGATTTCCCGTTGGACATCGCGCGCGGACGGGTCGTAGGGCTTGACGGGCGTGAGGTCCTCGCCGCGGGCGAACACGCGCAGGACGAGGCCTATCTTTCCGAACTTGCGCTTGAGGAACGCATCCGAGGCGCAGGCGAGCTGGCCGATGGTGTCGATGCCGTACGCATGGAGCTTCCGTTCGGTTGCCGGGCCCACGTAGAGCAGGTCGCGGGCAGGGGAGGACCATACAATCTCGCGGTAGTTCTCCCTCGTGATGTGCGTAATCGCGTCGGGCTTCTTGTAGTCGCTCCCGAATTTCGCGAAGATCTTGTTCCACGACAAGCCGATGGAGACCGTGCAGCCGAGCTCGGCCTTGATGCGCTCCGATATCTCGCGCGCGACGACGACCGCGTCGCC
Organism: uncultured Eggerthellaceae bacterium; assembly: GCA_946626265.1. Lineage (GTDB taxonomy): Bacteria > Actinomycetota > Coriobacteriia > Coriobacteriales > Eggerthellaceae > UBA9715. Next base: position 14,702 of record CAMOUE010000025.1, read on the forward strand.
GCCGTGCAGGTCGATCGACCCCGTGACGTCGAGCCAGCACTCGTCGAGCCCGAACGGTTCGACCAGGTCGGTATATTGGTAGTAGATGGCGCGCGCCATCTCGGAGTATTTCCGGTAGAGCTTGTAGCGCGGGGGCAGCACGATGAGGTCCGGGCATTTCTTGCGCGCCTGCCAGAGCGCCTCGGCGGTCTGGATGCCGTACTTCTTCGCCTCGATGCTCTTGGTGAGCACGATGCCGTGGCGCAGCTCCTCCTTGCCGGCGACGACGACAGGATGTCCGCGCAGCTCAGGACGCTCTGCTTGCTCGACGCTGGCATAGAACGAGTTCATATCGCTATGCAATATGATGCGGTCCATCCAGCTCCCATCTCGTCGTCATACAAACACATGTTCGCATTATTGGGACGGGAAAGTCAATCGAACAGACTGTGGAGAATTGGAACGTCCTCGTCGTTTGCAAAAATGCCGTAGTTGTAGAGTTGGTAACATCTGTCTGTGAAGCAATGAAAACGGGATCGGAGCAACTTGATGGACCGCAATCCGCGCGACTCGCGCCTTCGCTACACGAAGGAGCAGCTGTACAAGTCGTTTCTCGGGCTTCTGGCCGAGAAACCCGTCTCCGACATCACGGTCATCGAGATCTGCGATCGCGCCGGGGTGTCGCGCAAGACGTTCTACAAGTACTATTCCGGCCCGTTCGCCCTTCTTTCCGGCATGCAGGACGACCTGTTCGAAGATTACCGGGAGCGGCTCGACGGGGTGGATGCCGACGTGTTCCAGGTTGCCCCGATGCTCATCCGCTGGGCCGATGCGAACCGCGTGCTCGTGAAGGCGATCTTCGCCAACCGCAACGAGGGCAACTTCATCGACCGCATGCAGGACGACCTGTTCGACACCTATCGGGAGAGCTGGGAGGCCGCGAATCCGGCAAAAGGCTCGGACGAGGTCGAAGCCCTGTTCTATTTCGTGGTGTCGGGCCTGGTGGGGCTCGTGCGGCATTGGCTCGTCTCGCGGCCCGAAGTGCCGGTCGAGCAGGTCATCGAGCAAGCGGATGCGCTCATGCACTTGGCGGACCCGAACCGTTGACGGGCCCGAACCGCCGACGGGCCCGGATCGCTGACGCCCGAACCGCCGACGGGTCCGAACCGCGGGTTCCCTTACACGTTAGGCGCGTTCGAATCCCCGACGAGCCTTTTCGCGGCAAAGCCGTACAACATGCCCATGGCTACGCACATTGCGCCGCCTACGAGGTAGGCGAGGGCGCGCCCGAGCGGATCGAGCCCGAGGGTGTCGACGGTGGCCATCTTCGCGATTGCGAGTATCAGGATTGCAAGCCCCGTGTGCCGCAGTGCGGCCGACGAGTACCTGAAACCGACCGCCGAGGCGGCAAGCGCGCTGATCATGATCACGGCGTCGAATGCGTACGTGCTCGTCGAGAGCGGAGTGCATCCGACAACGTAGGCGGATGCGAGCAGCGGTATCACGATTGCGGTCAGCGAGCTCAACGCCGCATTTCGCGCGAGGGGGTACTTGTCCGGCGAACCGAGCTCGCGCACCCTGATCGCGGCGAGGGAGATGGCGGCGGCCAGGACGATTCCATAGCATGCGACTGTTGCGGCCGGCGTCAGGGACCCGAGGCGGTCGGTTTGCGCGCAGGCGATGAACGGCATCGCGACGAACCAGGTCGCGATTTCGTTCACGCGCAGCGCCGTGTACGACCTGCGCACGACTTCGGGCCCGACGACCGTGCGCATCGCCAGCACGATGAGCGCCACGGTGACGAGCGTCGCCTCCCACCGGTAGCGGAAATCGGAGTTCGCCGCGAGCGCCATGATGGCGAGCTCGGTTGCCACGAGCACTGCCGTTCGCACCGCTCTCGCGTATTTCACCTGCTCAGGGCTGGTGAAAATCAGGTGGTTCGTCATGTGCGTCAAAACGAGCGACAGGATGGCGAGGTACCCCAGCCCGACGAAATAGGATTGGGCGGAATCGACTTGGAGAAAGGAGAGCAAGGGGACGATCGCGGCCCCGAGCAGCAGCAGTCCGACGATCAGGAGCGTCGCCGAAACCGCCGTGAACGTGTTCGTGCGGTTGGGCCGGGTGACGGCCTGCGGTGATGCTGTCGGGGCTTGCGGCTTTGTTGCCGTCGCCGTTTGTTGCATTGCCCCCACGACGTGCGGCGCTGTTGCCGTCGCATGTGACGTTGCTGCCATGCCCGATTGGAAATAGGGCGCCGGTGGTTCGGGTGGCAGTTGTCCTGCGGTGCCCTGAGGAAGCGATTGCGCGTTCATAAATTCCTCCTTTGTTACAGAAGTAACATTTGTCTCTTATAGTAGCAAGTTTGGAGACAAATGCAACCTTTCTTCGGAGGATTGCGGGACGAAAAACGACGGTTCCCTGGCAAAAATATGAGAATCACTGCAGTTTTCCGAGGTGAAAGGCATAATTTTCTGTAGAAAAAAATGCTTCCATTTGCGGCGAACGGTGCTATAATTGCCGTCGGCGGTTTTTGAAACGCTCATGAGCGAGCTTATTAATCGACATGGAGTCTGGTTTCTGGGAGGGGACTGATTCCATCGTCTTCTTGGAGAGGAAGCGCGCGTATACCTCACATGGTATGCGCGCGCTTCTTATTTTGCGGGCGAAGGCAGCAGGCGAACTCGCTCCAGACGATTCCCGATCCTTATGGGCATCGGACCCTTTGATGCACGTGT
>CAMOUE010000026.1 GCA_946626265.1 uncultured Eggerthellaceae bacterium
CCGTCAGTTGAATAACTAAACGCAAAACACCCCGATAAACGTTGCGTTTAGTTTTGCAACCATCAGTTTCTCGGTCTCCCCGAAAACGAGAGAAAGGTGGTTGCCATGCCAGACAGAACAGGGAGTCATTTGGATTACGACGACAGGTGCGTCATCGAGGAGGGCCTGGAGGCCGGCGACTCTGCATCCCGCATCGCCCGCAGGCTGGGCGTGAGCCCGTCGACCGTAACCCGCGAGGTCAAGGCCAACCGGAAGGCGCGCCCGTCCAAGTCCAAGGCGGTGAGGCCGGCCCGCAAGTGCGCAAGGTATCCCGAATGCAGGCATGCGAGGGACATCTGCGCCGAATGCGCCCAGACCGAGCGGCGCCATGCCTGCCGGCTGTGCAACCTGGTGGTCTGCGCCGATGTCTGCGAGGACTTCGCCCCCCGGGTCTGCGAGCTGCTGGAGCGATGGCCGTACCTCTGCCGCTGCGACAAGGCCAAGCGCACGGGTTGCGACCTCCCCAAGTACCGCTACGACGCCCGCTACGCCCACGAGCTGGCGCAGCGGCGCCTGACGGAGAGCCGGGCCGGCATCTCCGTCAGCCAAGAGGAGCTGGACGGGATGCTCGCCGTCGTGGTCCCCCTCATCAGGGACAACGGGCTCAGCCCCGAGGCCATATGGCTGGCCAACCCCGGCAGGTTCCCCGTGGGCGTGAGGACCTTCTACGGGTGGATGGAGAGCGGGGTCGTGGAGATCCCCGCGATCTACCTGCCGAGGAAGGTGCGCTGCCGCCCCCGGAAGAGGAAGGCGGGCGGCCCGGCCGGGGTCGACGGCCACGAGTACGGCGACTTCCTGAAGCTCGACCCCGAAATCCGGTCGAGGGCCGTGGAGATGGACTCCGTGGAGGGCCGCGAGGGGAACGCCGCGAGGATCCTGAGCCTGCACTTCGTCTCCATGTCCTTCCAGTTCTACCTGCTCCTCGCCGACGCCACCAGCGCCTCGGTGGTCGAGAACTTCGACATGCTGGAAAGGGCCCTGGGCTCCCCCGAGGCCTTCGGGGAGCTGTTCGGCGTCATCCTGACCGACCGGGGCGAGGAGTTCAAGCCCTTCGCCGCCCTCGAGAGGAGCTGCCTCGACCCCTCCAAGAAGCGCTGCGCCGTCTACTTCTGCGACTCGCTGAGCCCGGGCCAGAAGGGGCGGTGCGAGCGCAACCACGAGGAGCTGCGCCGCATCCTCCCCAAGAGGCGCTCGGACTTCGACGCCCTGTCCAAGCGCGACCTGGCCGTGGCGGCGAGCCATGTGAACTCCTACCCCCGGGCGTCCCTGTTCGGGAAAAGCCCCATCGACCTGGCGGGGCTGCTCCTGCCCGACGGGTTCCTGGACCTCATCGGCGTGGAGAAGCTGCCGATCGAGGAGGTGATCCTAAGGCCCTCGCTGCTCGCCCACGCTGTGGAGCAGTAGCGACATCGGTTTTGCGTTGAGTTCCGCAAGAAAGGGCCCGGGCCCTCGCGCGAGCATGCCCGAAATCGGCCGAATGCCGGCCGGGATCCCGGGGGCTTCCCGAAATTGCAGGCCTAAACGCAACGAAACACCCCCGTTTTTGCAGGGGTAACTGCAAACGTTGCGTTTACCTCCGCAATTTGCATTAAGGATTACAACCGACACTGGAAAGAGCGCCCGATTGTGGCTATCCCCATGGAAGTTTTTCAAGTCAAAGGCATAATCTGCAACTTGGTCGATAGCTTCGCGTGGGTATTTCTTTTCCCCGACCTTGAACTCCACGACGAAAATGAAATTGTTGATGAGGATCACCGCATCAACTCGTTTTCCCATTCGCGGAATCATGTATTCGAGGGCGATTGTGCACGAGGGGAATGCTTTTGCAACATCGTCGAGTACGTCAAGTTCGCGTTCCCAGGCATACATCTGCGCTTCCTCGAGGGTAAACTTGTTGACGTGGTGCTTGGACAAGTTCGATAGGGCCCTTTCGTAGAAGCCAACGTCGTTGGCTTCCTGCCCTTTATATGTGAAGAAGCTACGGTTGCTCATGCGGTCTCCTAGGCTTAGGTCCAGGATCCGGCATAAGCGGGAAAACCGTGCTGATCAATCGGCAGCCGGGCAAAGTTTACGATCAACGATAAGGTAAACCCGCCCTCACCACACGTGCGGAATCAGCTTCCAGCGTACGCGCCCCATGTAATCGCGATAGCCTTCGAGGCCGTCGGCGAGCACTTCCTCCTCGTTGCGGATTCGCTTGGCGATGATCGGCAGGTACACGAGCATGATCGCAAACGAGATCGGCGAGCCCAGCACGACGGGCATCGAGAGGAACAGCAGCAGCGTGGCGCTGTACATGGGATGGCGCACGATGCCGTAGAGGCCGGTGTCGACCACGCTCTGCCCTTCCTGCACTTCCACCGTGCGCGATAGGTAGGCGTTCTCGCGCATGACCTCGGCATAGAGGGCGTACGAACCCAAGAACACCACGGCGCCGAGCCACGATGCCCAGCTGGGAAGCGTGGGCCAACCGAGCCGGAAGCCCAAACCCGCGACCACGAAGGCCGCGATGAACATGAGCGCCGAGAGCGCCAGCACGGTCCGCTGCTCGTCTTCGCGCTCGTCGGCGTCCAGGCGCTTCCTCAGCAGGTCCGGCGCCCGGCCCATCATGACGAGCCCCGCGACGAACATCGGCGCGAAGAGTATTCCCATGAGCAGCCATCCGCGCCACCAGGCAATCGTCCCCGCAGGTAGGAACAGCAGAAGCCCCACGACGACGAATCCGGCTGCGAATTTCACCAGCGCGGTTTTGAACAGCTTCGCGTCCATGGCCCTCCAATCCTCGCTGCAATTATCCCATTGCAGCTTGGCTCGGACGGGCTAAAAAGGCAAACCGCCGATGAACCGCTCGATCAGGCTGTTCGCGAGATCGGGCGCATCGACGCCTTTCGCAATGGACTCAATGCACAAGTCTCAAAAAAGCCCCTTTCAAGGCTCAGCGTGTAACCGCGCTGTTACAATCTACGGGACAGCAATAGTCGCAATTGCGGCAAGTTTAGTACGAATTTAGGTACAGAATGGGAATAACAATTGCACGTGCCGTGGCGAAGGGCGCGGTGCTTTGGCTGATAACGATTCTAGTATTCACCATCGCGTTGGTGCTTGCGTACTGCATACCCTCGTCATGGGTCGTCGAGCACGCGAGGGCGTCGGCTGACTACAACGAAGCCGACCTCCACGGGATGGTGGCAAGCGATCAGTCGACGTACGCTTCCGAAAGCACGACGACAATCATGGTTTCCATGGCCGCGCATGGAGGCGAAAACCCCTTGCAAGACGCCATGCGCGGAGCGTATTTCAAGGATATGGAGACCGGGCCCATCGCGACGCTCCGAGACGAAATCGAGACCGAGTCGAACTGGACATATCCCTGGTATTGGCACGGATGGATGGTCGTGCTGCGGCCGCTGCTCGTCGTGACGGACTACGGCGGCATCAAGCACCTCCTCTGGGTTGCGTTCCTCGTTATGGCCGTTGCGCTCACGGCAGCTCTTCCGCGGCGGTCGGCGCTGTTCGTCGGCTTGCTCTGCGCGGCGTTTGCCTTGACGGGGGTGAACGCGATTGATTGCCTTCCCTATTCGTTTCCCAGTCTCGTCGCTCTGGCGGGATCGCTGTTCGTGTGTCGTTTCTGCCGCGGCAAGACGTGGGATGCGGCGCGCAGCGGCCTCCTGGTTGGCTATTTCGTCATCGGCGCCCTCACGTGCTATTTCGACTTCCTCATCACGCCTGCCTTGACGTACATCCTGCCGACTGCGTTTTTCGTTCTCGCAGAAAGGGAATCGGCGGGCGAAAGCTGCTCGACCCTCGCGCTCGTTGGACGCTGCGCCTTGCTGGGAGTCGTGTGGTGCGTCGGATACGGTGGCGTCTGGATTGGGAAGTGGATCGTGGCGTCGATCGTGCTGGGCGAGAACGTCTTCGCGCAAGGCCTCAACCAGGTCCTGTTCCGGACGGGAGTCGATAGCTCGGCTGGCAACGGCATCACGGCGCCGGTGAACGAAATCGACGGGGTCGCCATCACGCCGGTCAACGCCATCCTGGCCAACGTGAGGGCGTTGGCGCCCGGTCGGGTCATGCTCGGCTTGCTCTGCGCGCTCGCCGTGCTGGCTGTTGTCGCCTGCGTGCTTTCGATTAGGAAACCGCAGTTTAAATACATGTTATGCCTCTTGATCGCCGGAGCGCTGCCGTACCTGTGGTACGCGATCGTGTCGAATCACTCGATGATTCATTGCTACTTCACCTTCCGTCTGCAAATCGGCACGTTGTTCGCCTTTGCGTCCGTGCTGGCCATCTTCGTCCAAAGCATGCGCGCGGCAAGAAACGGCTGCGGCGAGGGACGAACGAGCCGAAAAGCGGTCAAGTCGTAAGGGCCGTGCAAGGCCGAACGAGCCGTGAATCAGCCAAGTCGCAACCGCCGCTCATGGCTGAACGGCGGGACAGAACTGTACTAATAAGAGTATTCTTTTATGAGAGGGGACAATGGTGGCCGCGCCGCTCGCGTTTCGGGAAGCGGTGCCGCGACAGCTGGGCCGTCCGTCAAACTCAGCGCATGCAGCGAGGGAGGCATCATGGAAAACTCGAATGCAACCGCAACCCCGCAGAAAAGAGGGTGGCCGAAACTCGTTCTCGCCATCGTCGCGACAATCGTCATCAGCACAGTCGCAGGCATCTCGATGGTCGCCGGGCAACTTGCCAGCCCCTCGAACCCGGTACTGGGCCTTGGCATCGGCGGCTGATACCTGGCGTGCTCTCGGTGGTCGCCGTCGCGTTGCTCGGAGGGCGCCGCTGGCTGTCCGTCGACCGCGCGAGCCTCGGCGCTGCGTTCCGAATCTCCTGGATACTCCTCCTTGTGCCGCTAGCGGCTACCGTCATCGAACTTGTTACCGTGTTCACCAGCGGAAACCCCGTTCCCGAAGGCGTGCCGATGCGCTTGCTCGGCGCCGTGCTTTTCTGCCTGGCCATTGGATTGTTCGAAGAGTACTGTTGCCGCGGAATCGTGTTGGGCGGTCTGCTTGCCGTTTTGGGGAAGTCCCGCGTGGGCGTCATGGTGGCGGTGCTGATCTCGTCGCTGTGCTTCGGTTGGATCCACGTGGGGACGACGGCGTTCGACAATCCGACGTCGGTGGCTTTCGGCATCAGCAAGATCGTGCAGACGGGCATGTTCGGCATCGTGATGTGCGCCGCTGTCCTGCATTCACGCAAAATCGGCGGGGCCGCGATTTTCCACGCGGTGAACGACTTCCTGTTCCTGGGGACATCTGCGGTGTTCGAGGGCGTCACGGCGACCGGAAACTATACTTCCGGTGCCAACCTGACCGACGGGCTGATCGCTTACGGCATTATTATTCTCGTGTACCTGTATCCCACCATCCGCGCGCTGCGCTCCATCTGGCGTGACCACGAGACGTGCATGGGACCGTTCATGGAGTAGGATGCGGCGGGCCGTGCGCGGGTCCATGCATTTAACCAGCGAGGGGCGATAAATGAGCAAGATTATCGAGTTTCGAAGCGGCGGCCAAAGCGGCGCCGACCGCGGGGCCATGGACGCGGCGCAGGCGTGCGGCGTTCGGGTGGAAGGGTGGTGTCCCGCCGGCGGTTGGGCCGAGGACTTGCCCGAGCCCCCAGGCGTGCGCGCGCTCTATCCCCAGATGGTCGAGACGCCGAGCGCCGACGTCGCGCAGCGCACGGAGTGGAACATCCGCGACTCCACCTGCTGCATCGCGCTGAACACGAAAGCGCGGGGCACGTCGCGCGGCACCGACTTAGGCTACGAATGCTACGAGAAATACGGCATCCCGAACTTCGAGATCGTGCTGGATGGGCCCGTTTCCATCGACGAGCAGATCGAGCAGGCATGCGAATGGCTGCGGGAGCTTGACGACGACGCCATCGTGCTCGGGCTCGGCGGTCCGCGTGCCAGCGAGTACGAGGGCATCTACGACATCGCCTACCACGTGACGGAGACGATTATCTCGCGGTTCGCCTGATCGGGTTTGACGAGGCGGTTGCTTGACGGGACGTTTGCCGTTACGCGATCGCGACGGCTATCCGTCGTTACGCGTGCGCGATGGTTGCCCGTCGTTACGCGAGCACGACGGCCTCGAGAGGGCGCAGGACGCCAAGCTCGGTAGGGCCGTGCGTGCCGAGCATGCAGGTGAGCCCCTCGGCAGGCGACGCATCGTAGGAGACGGTTTCCTCCGTGAAGTTCGCGAGGACCACCGCACGGTCTTGGCCGCACGTGCGTTCGAAGGCGAAGACCTGCTCGCTTTCCGCCATCAGCTCGCGGTAGTCGCCCGCGGCGAGGACGGGAAGCGCCCGTCTCAGCTCGGCGAGGTCCCGGTACCACGACAGCACGGAGTTCGGATCCGCGTCTTGCGCTTCGGCGTTGGAAGTCTCGTAGTCGTCGTGCACGGGAAGCCAGGGCTCGCCTGTGGTGAAGCCGGCGTTCGCCGAATCGTCCCACTGCATGGGCGTGCGCGCGTTGTCCCTGCTGTGTGCGTGGACGCCTGCGAGCGCTTCCTCCTCGGACTTGCCCGCTTCGAGCGCGGCGTTGTACTGGTTGTGCGACGAGATGTCGTCGTAGTAGTCGATCGACGGCCAGGCGACGTTGCCCATGCCGAGTTCTTCGCCCTGATACAAAAACGGCGTGCCGCGCAGCGTCATCAGGACGCAGCCGAGCGTTTTCGCCGCCGCCTGCTTGTCCCGCGCATTCGGCATGAACTGGTCGACGGAGCGGGCCTGGTCGTGGTTCTCGAAGAAGATGGGATACCACCCGCTTTCCGCCGTGGATTGCTCGCTCGCCGTGATTGCCGCTTTCAGGTCGGTGAGCTTCCAATCGGTGGGCTCGTGCCAGACCTCTTTCCCGCCGAGCGGCACGAGGATGTGGCTGAACTCGAAGATCATGTCGAAGACGCCGTCTTCGCCCACCCACTCGCGTAGCTGGTCAGACGGCACGCCGTTGGCCTCGCCTACCGCGAACGCGTCGGTGTTCGCCAGCACCTCGCGCTTGAACTCGTGGAGGAAGTCCAGGATGCCCGGCGTGTTGGCCGTCGCGGCATGGATGCCCGACATGCCGTCAGCTGCGTCGGGTTCGCCGTTTTCGAACTCGGGCTTCTTGATGTAGGTGACCGCGTCGATGCGGAACCCGCCCACGCCCTTGTCGAGCCAGAAGCGGGCCATCCGGAAGAGCTCCTCGCGCATGGCCTTGCATTCCCAGTTCAGATCGGGTTGGAAATCGGCGAACGTGTGCAGGTAGAACTGCTGGCGCGCCTCGCACCACGTCCACGCCGGTCCGCCGAAGATGCTCCGCCAGTTGGTGGGGTAGGCGTCGGCGGGCGTGCCGGTGCTGGCGGTGTCGGCGGACGCGTTGGCGCCGGCGGCGTCGGCGGTGCTGGCGACCGCGTCGACGTCGGCGGGATCGCGCCATATGTACCAATCGGCCTTGTCGTTGTCGCGTGACGAGCTGGACTCCTGGAACCAGGCGCTCTCGTTCGAGGTGTGGTTCATGACGAGGTCCATCACGATGCGGATATCGCGGCGGCCGGCCTCGGAGACGAGTCGTTCGAAGTCCGCCATCGTGCCGAACCGGGGGTCGATGTCGTAGTAGTCGGCCACGTCGTAGCCGTTGTCCTTCATAGGAGAGCGGTAGACCGGGGTGAGCCAGATGGCGCCCACGCCCAGGCTGGCGAGGTAGTCGAGTTTCTCGGTGATGCCGTTGATGGTGCCGGTGCCTTGCCCCTCCGTGTCGAGGAAGCTTTTCGGGTAGGCCTCGTAGACGATGATGTCCTGCCACCATTTCAACGATTCGCGCGCCTGGGCTGCGGTTTGGGAAGCGGCACTGGTTGCGCCGCCCGCAGACCCGCCCTGCGCGGGTGCGCATCCGCCGAGTACCAGCAACGCACCGGCTCCTGCCATGGCCTGTAGCGCTGACCTGCGACTTATGTTCGAGAACGTCATGAATGCCTCCTTGTTGGCAACAGCGCTCCCCACTATAGCACTGCGAATTGGCGCCGAATGCCGCCAAGTGCCGCCAGCTCCTTGCGGGGGCGCAAGGAGCTGGCCGCGCTTCGAGACGGGCCCGTTCAGGGCCTACTGGACCTGGCAAAAGTCAACGACGGTTTAACATAGGGCGGGGTCGGCACGTCGAATGCTCTCCTCGGCGCAGCTGGCAACACTGGTATAATCTGGTGCAACGGCGTGGGCCAACGTCGCGAATCGACGCCGCGCCCGCGAGCAGCACCGCGCCCGCGAGCGGCGTCACGCCCACGAGCAGCGCCGCATTCGCGAGCCGACGCGCAAGCCGGCGAAACGCACGCCAGAACAGAGGCCATCGAAAGAGGACGAAGCGCCATGATCGACGGAACGTATCGAATCGAAATCGACAGCCCGGTGGGCCGCAAGCCCGGCACGGTCGTGCTGCGCGCCGACGGTGACAAGGCGATCGGCAGAATCGATGCGCCCGTGATCGGCAAGCAGTGCGTCGAAGGCCAGCTCGAAGGCGAGAACGCCTTCACCGCTTCGGGAAAGTTCAAGCTGTTCCTCGTCGGTGCAATCGACTACTCGCTTCGCGGCGAGGTGGATGGAGACGTCGTCCGCATCAGCATAAAGTCGAGCAAGGGCGACTTCGAGATTGCGGGCAATCGAGTCAACGGATAGTCTGACCTCGTGAAAGCACGAACCATAGGGGTGAAGCAATGGAAAACTCTATGCTCCAATACTATAGGGCGATAGGCCAGATCCAAAACGTGATCTCGAATGCCTCGTCGCTCGACGAGGCGCTGCAGGGCGGCCTCAAGGCGATCGTCGACAATGCGGGCGCCGAAAGCGGCGTCATCTGGTACGTCGACAAGGCGGGCGACGGCAAGCTGCACCCCTATTTCTGGATCGGCCCGGTCGACCTGACGAGCCGCAGCCACGCGCCGGGCGACGGCGCGGTTGGGCGTGTGTTCGAGTCGCAGCGAGCCGAGCGCCTGTTCGAGTTCGATGCGCTGCAGGACGTCGAGACGGCAATCGACTTCGCGGGCATGGACGTCAAGTCGGTCGTGTGCGTGCCGTTCTCGAACAACTTCGAGGACCTGGGCGTCATCCAGTTCGTGAACCGCGCCGACGGCGAACTGTTCACCGACGAGGCAGCCGACGTCATGGAAATCATGGCGATGATGGCCGCCATCGCCCTCGGCGAGAACGAGTCGATCGCCGCGCCGTGGCAGCCCGGCGAGATCGTCATGCAGCTGCGCGACATCACGCGCGAGTTCCAGAACGGCGACATCGTCACCAAGGTGCTGAAAGGCGTGAACCTCGACGTCTACGAGGGCGAGTTTCTGGTGCTCTTGGGCGAGTCGGGCTGCGGCAAGTCCACGCTTCTGAACATCATCGGCGGCATGGACTCGGCAACCTCCGGTGAGTTCAGCTACCTCGGCCAGGACCTCAGCCACGCCACGCAGGAGGAGCTCACGGAGTTTCGCCGCGACAACGTCGGCTTTATCTTCCAAAGCTACAACCTCATGCCCAACCTCACGGCGCTGCAGAACCTCAAGCTCATCGCCGAGCTGGTCAAAGAGCCCATGGACGCCGACGAGGCCCTCGAGATCGTCGGCCTCGAGGACCGCAAGCGCAACTATCCTTCGCAGATGTCGGGCGGCCAGCAGCAGCGCGTGTCCATCGCGCGAGCCCTCGTGAAGAACCCGAAGGTCATCCTCGCCGACGAGCCGACTGCCGCGTTGGATTACGCGACGTCCATCGAGGTGCTGCAGGTCATGGAAGAGGTCGTGAAAGGCGGCACCACCATGGTCATGGTCACGCACAACGAGGAGATCACCCGCATGGCCGACCGCGTCGTGCGCATGCGCGACGGGCGCATGCACGAAGTGACTGTCAACCGCCATCCGGCGCATGCGACCGATTTGGTGTGGTAACCCGTGAAAAGAACCCAAGTTACAGAACTCTTCGCGAACATCAAGAACACGTTCGTCTCGTTCTTCAGCATTTTCATGTTCGTGGCGCTTGGCGTGGGCGTGTTCCTTGGAATCAGCTGGGCCGGCCCGGCCTTGCAGAACGCCGCCGATGGCATGCTCGGCGAAGGGCAGTTCCATAATTTCCAGATTCAGTACCCGTACGGCCTCACCGACGACGACATCAAGGAGCTGACGGCGGTCGAGGGCGTGTCCCAGGTCGAGCCGGAGCGGCAATCGTTCCAGACCTTGCATCGGGGAAACACCAACTACACGGTGAAGGTCCAGTCCTTGGGTGAGCAGCTGGACGTGCCCATCGTGCGGGAAGGCGTGCTTCCCGCGAAGCCCGGCGAGATGGCGTTCCATGCGGAATCCGCCGCGAAGCTCGGTGTGAGCGTGGGCGACACCGTGACGTTCGAGCACGATGCCACGGACGACGACGCCCTCACGCTCGAGACCGCTTCCGACGCCGCGAGCGGCGAGTCGGCCGCAGCCGATGTGGCTGCCGAAGCGGCCAAGGCAAGCGGCATGAAGTACCTGACGAGCGACACGTTCAAGGTGACGGCGATCATCGATTCGGTCGACTATCTGGCCAAATCCGCGGAAACCTACGGCTATTCGAGCTCGCCGGCCGGCACGGTCGAGGCGCTGGTTTGGGTGACCGACGACGCGTTCAGCCCCTCTGCTTTCCGCGACGGCTACCCGGTCGTCAACGTGCGCAGCGAGTCCCTCGACGGCATCGGAACGTTCAGCGATGCATATGCACAAGGGTCCTCCGAGATCGAGGACCGCATTTCGGCGCTCGGCGTCGGCCTCGCGCAGGCGCGTTACGACAAGCTCCACGGAGATGCGAAGTCGCAACTCGATGCGGCGCAGAAGAAACTCGACGACGGCAAGGCGAGGATTGCCGACGGCGAGCAGCAGATAACCGACGGCGAGGCCAAGCTCGAGCAGGGCCGTGCCGAGCTGGACAAGGCGCTTGCCGACGGCGAAGCCGCGCTCGCGAGCGGCTACAACACGCTCATGGAAGGCGAAGCCGTCAAAGCCCAGGCAGAGGCTTCGCTCGCGGACGCCAGAGCGCAACTTGACGAAGCGCGGGCCGGGCTCGACGCGGTCGACGCCGCCAAGGCGGAGGCTCAGGCCGCGGCAGACGAGATGCGGGCCTACAAGGCCGAGCAGGACGCCGCGCTCTCTTCCGGCAAGATCACCCAGAAGGAATACAACGACAATCTCGACCGCCACGGGGCGCAGATGAACGCGCGGGTGGCGCCGATTGCCGAGCAGACCGGCACGTCCGTGCCGAGCATCAACCATGCCAACTACGGCCAGGCGATCGCCGCCCTGGATTCCGCCGTCTCCAACGTGGACAACACGACCGTGACGGTCAACGGCGAGACGATGACCATTGCGGAGGCGCGCGACCGCGTCGCGGAGTACGAGCAGGAAACCGAAAACGCGCAGGCGACGCTCGATGCAAAGACAGCCGAGCTGAACGACGGCTGGGCGCAGTACTACGCCGGCCAGCAGGAGCTCGAGAACAGGAAGGCCCAAGGCGAGCAGGAGCTCGCCGACGGCGAGGCCGAGCTCGAGAACGCGAAGACGCGGCTGGCGGACGCCAAGGCCGAGGTCGCCGAGAACGAACCCAAGCTTGACGCGGCGAAGGAGAAGGTCGCCGCCCTGAAGAAGTTCGACTGGTCAGTCCTGCCGCGCTCGTTCAACGCGGGCGTGGTCGAGGTCGTCACGTTCAGCGACGTCACCGCCAACCTGAGCATTTCCATGGCCGCCCTGTTCATCATCGTGGGCCTGCTCGTCAGCTATTTCGCCGTGAGCCGCATCGTGCACGAGCAGGTGACGCAGATCGGCACGAAGAAGGCGCTCGGTTTCAGGAAAGGCGAGATCACGACGAGTTTCCTGCTCTACTCGGGCATTGCCGTGCTTGCGGGCGTCATCGTCGGCGCCCTGGTGGCTTACGTCATCGTCGAGGGCATCATCGGCGGCGTGCTCGCGGGAATGTTCGCCTTCGGCACGTATCCTGCGCATTTCGGCTGGCCGTTGTTCCTCGTCATGGGCCTGCTCGAGCTTGTGCTCATTCTCGCAGCCACCTATCTGGCGTGCCGCCGTGTCCTGAAAGAGCACGCCATCGAGCTGCTGCGCGGCGAGAAGCCGCCTGCGGGCAAGACGCGCTTCTACGAGAAATGGGGCATCTGGGAGAAGGTGCCGCTGTTCATCCAGACCATCGTGAACAACTGCGTGAACGACAGGCGGCGCGTGCTCTCGACCATCGTGGGCGTCGCGGGCAGCACGGCGCTCATCGTCACGGCCATCACGCTGAACAACGACGTTATGAAAAGTTACGACCGCCAATACCAGGACGTGTACGGCTTCAACGCGATCGCGTACGTGGACAGCGGGGTGGAAGGCGCCATCGGCGAGGTGGAGTCCGCGCTTGAGGGCGAGGGCGCCACGGCGACGCGCGTGTTCATGAAGCGCTACCTCATGGAGCAGCCCGATGGCAAGAGCGGCGCCATGCGCGTCATCGTGCCGCTTGAAGAGGACGCTTTCGCGCAAGCCTACAGCGTGAACCCCGTCGGCGGCGGCACGCCCGACCTGACGGGCGAGGGCGCGTGGGTCTCCCAAGCGTACGCAGAGCACATGGGCGCGAAAGTCGGCGATGTCATCGTCATCGACAGCGGCAGCGGGACGAAGCACGAGGTGCCCATCTTGGGCTTCAGCGAGTTCTGGCTGACATATCACGAGATGGTCATGAGCGCCGATTACTACAAGAAGGAATTCGGCGACACATCGACGGGTGCGTCGGCGGACGAGTCGGCAGGCGAGTCGACGGGTGCGTCGGCAGGCGCTTCGGCGGACGAGTCGGCAGGCGAGTCGACGGGTGCTTCCGCAAACGCCCTGCTCGTGCAAACCGGCGGCAAACCCGTTGCCGATTTCAGCGAGGCGGCGTCGAAGGTTGCGGGCTTCGATTCGCTTGTAGACGACGCTTCATACCAGTACGAGAACTTTGAGACGTTCTCGTCGGTGTCGGGTGCGGTCGTGGCCATCTACCTCGCGCTTTCAGTGCTCATGGCAATCGTGGTGCTTTTGAACCTCAACGTCATGTTCATAGAGGAGAAGAAACGCGAGCTGATCGTCCTCATGATCAACGGCTACAGCGTGAAGGACGCCAAGCACTATATTTCCTACGATTCGATCGTGCTTACCGTGCTCGGCATAATCGTCGGCGTCATCTTGGGCTGCATCATGGGCTCGGTCACCGTCGCGGCAATCGAGCCGTCTACAGGCGTGTTCGTGAAGAGCCCCGACTTGTGGGCCATACTCATCGGCATTGTGGGCAGCGCCGTGCTCGCGGTCATCATGAACGTGATAGCCCTGCGCCGCATCTCGCGGTTCAACTTGACCGACATCAACAAGCAGTAGGGTTCGGGCTGGCGGCTGGTCTTGCAGCCGCCAACCTGGCAGCCGGCAGGGTGGGGCACGTGACTACCGGTTCATGCGCAGCGCGATCTTGCGGGCGACGGCGCGCGGGACGAAACGCGAGCCGATCGCCATGGTCTTCGTGAAAGCCCCTTGCAGGCAAATCGCCTTCCCCTTGCGCATGGCGGCGCACCCATCGCGTGCGACGTCGGCGGCGCTCGCGGCGTGCCTGAACATCGTGGAACCCGCGCCCAGGGCAGCGGCGGACTCGAAACCGGTGGCAGTCGGCCCCGGGCAGAGCGCCGTCACGGTTACGCCCGTGCCCGCCAGCTCCTCGCTCAGCGCCTCGGAGAAGCTGAGCACGTTTTCCCGTATGGCCTCGCGCGTGTCCAATGTGAGCCTTTCCGATTGCGCATGTTGCGCTACAGCTGGTCGGATAAACTATAATAAACTGTCCGTTTATCGCACGTCGTGACGGCGGCCGTCCTCGGAGGCGCACCGGCTGGCGATTGCAGTTGCAGAAGGAGCGCATGATGGCGGACGTGGGGACCTCGGCAGCTGTCGTCAAGAATTCCAACGGTACGCAGGTTGTCTGCTTCTTGCCGTACGAGCAGGCCTTCGAGGTGTCGGAAGGCGACGATGCCGACGTGAACGGCACCAAGATGAAAGTCGCCTCGGTGGCTAGCGTGCCGATATCGACCGACGAGGCCAGGGAGATTCTGGGCAACGATTTCCTGGCGAGCTCGCTCGTGCCTGGCGACTGGTCCTATCTCGTGACGCTCGAGGGCGATGCCTCCGAGCTGCCCGAGGGCGTTCCCTCGAAGGTGAACATCACGGTCAACCGCGTGGCGCCGATTTCTCTCGTGCTGGGACAGGCGGCCTCCTAGGCGGACGGGGCAAGGAAGGCACCCTATGCCTTGTTGATGTCGGTCAGGTTGAAACGCGGGATGCGGTGCAGCGCGATCGCGCTCATGACGGTTGCGAGCACGATGGTTCCGACGGCGCCCGCGAGCACCGCGATCGGGTCGATGCCCTTGAAGAACGTCGCCGAAGGGGGCTCGACCGAGTTGACGGTAACCGAACCCATGATGCAGCCGAGGACGATGCCGAGGACGATGCCGAGGGCCGTCAGCACGATGGTGTCCCGGTAGATGTATCGTTTCGCGTCCTTCGTGCCGAAGCCGTTGATCATGAGGACGATGAGCTCGCGTTTCTTCTCCTCGATGAACATGACGTTGAGGTTCAGCAGCACGACGATGGCCATGAGCACCGAAAGCGCGAGGTAGATGAGCACGACGGCCCTCGAAACGTTTGCGAAGTCGTTGAAGTTCTTCTTCTGGTCTGTCTTGTCGTCGACGGTGGTTTCGTAGCCATCGATGCTGCTGAGCCGGGCCCTCAGGCTCTCGAGATCGCCAGCGCTCGCGTTCGCGCCAGCGCCCGACCCCGCGCCAGCGCCCGACCCCGCGCTGGCATCCGGCCTCGACCCCGCGCCCACGGCGCTTGCCAGGACCGCGTTCGGCGTGGGCGCGCTGCCGAACGTCTGCTCGTAGCAGTCCTTGCCGACGAGGATCTCGGTGTAGGTCAGGTAGAAATCATAGAACCCGCGGATGGCCAGGTGGCACTCGGCGCCGTCGCTGGCGTTGATCTCGATCTCGTCGCCGACCTTCGCGCCTGTGCGCTCCGCGTACGCCCTCGTCATCCAGACGCCGTCCTTCGACAGGTCGACGTCCTCGCCGTCGTAGACGTGCGGATGGTACAGCGCGAGGAGGTCGCCGGGGTCCTCGGGAACGATGACGTGCGCCGAACCGTATTCCCCGTCCGGCATGGTGAACATCATGCTCGTGTGCAGCACTTGGGCCGTGGTCGCGCCGTCGGCTTGCAGGGCGTCCTCGACGTCGGTCGCCGCGGTGTCGGACTTCTCCGCGTTCACGAACGATATCGTCTCGAATCCGTAGACCTCTTCGTACTGCAGGTCGTAGCTGCGAAGGACGTCATCGTTCAGCGTGATTGCCGTCACGATGAGCGCCGTGCAGCCCGCCACGCCCACGATCGTGCTGAACACGCGGCGCTTGTCGTTCAGGCAGTTGTTGACGATGGTTTGCGTGAACAGCGGCAGCTTGTCCCAGATCGCCCATTTCTCGAAGAACCGCTCCTTGCCCTCGGGCGGCCTCTCGCCGTTCAGCAGCTCGATCGCATGTCGTTTCAGGATCGAGCGGCACGCGATCCAGGTGGAGAGCTCGATGAGCGCCATCTCGATCAACGTCACGACGAGCGCCATCGGCAGGTTGAAGTACGGCGGGAACGGACCTGTGAGGAACCGCGAGCCGAGGGCCCTTCCGATAATGCCCTCGACGGCCACGATGCCGACGGCGATGCCCACGACGGCGCCGCACAGCACGGCGATGCCCGAATAGGCCATGAAGCTCAAGGTGATCTCGCGGCTGCGGAGGCCGAGCGCCTTCTTCGTCCCGATTTGCGTTATCTGCTCGTGCACGATGCGGCCCACGGCGGAATAGGTCACGAGCAAGCCGACGATGACGAACAGGGCCGCCATCGAGAAGCTGAGGTTCGTTGTCACGTCGCCGAACGTGTCGGCTTCGATCGCGCCGCCGTTGTACTTGCGCGGCAGGACGGTCCACTCGTAGTTCCGCATGCTGCTGAGCTGCGCCTTTGCATCCTCGAGTGCCGGCTTCATCTCCTCGACCTTCGCCTTGCCGTCCTCGACCTGTTGGCGCAGGCCCGCGATCGTGGCCTCGCCTTCGGCCTTCTTCCGCTCGTACTCGGCCGCCTTGTCCTGGAGTTCCTGCTGGCCGGCGTAGTACTTGCTCCAGCCTTCCTCGAGCTGCGCGACGCGGGCGTCGAGCTCGGCTTGCCCCTCGTCGACGAGCTGCTGCACGTCGACGAGCGCCTCGCGCACCTGGGCGACGGTGTACGTCTCGCCCTGGTACTCGACCTTGAGGCTGTCGAAATCGTCGAGCGCCGACTGCGCTTCGGAAAGCCCCCGGTCCCAGTTCTCGTGGCCGAGCGCCGGCACCGTCGCGTCGATGAGGGAGGCGTATTCCCGCAGGCGCGCGGTGAGCTGGGCGCCGTACGCGTCGAGCGCGGCGTCGTGGTCGGCGTTCGCCTTGCTCGCCCGCGCATCGTATTCTTCCCGCGTTATCTTCCCCGCGTCGAGGTCCGCCTTGGCGTCCGCGATGGCCGCGTCGCGCGCCGCCCTCGACTCGGATTCGAAGCTGCGCGCGTCCCGTACGGCCGCCTCTGCCTCGTCTTTCAGCCGTTCTCCCTCGTCGACGGCCTGTTGGGCCTCCGCGAGCACGTCCTTCGCGTCCGCGAGCGCCTCCTCGGCCGCAGCTTTCAGGTCGTCGTAGTACAGGAGCAAGTTGTACGCTTCGGCGAGTTTCGCCTCGCCCTCGGCGCGCAGGGCCTCGTAGGCCTGGCGGCCCTCCTCGAGCTTCTGCTCGCCTTGCGCTATCGCCTCTTCGCCCTGGGCGATCTTCTCCTCGCCCTCGTCGA
>CAMOUE010000027.1 GCA_946626265.1 uncultured Eggerthellaceae bacterium
CCATGATTCGATATCTCGGGAAGAAGTGGAGCATGGCATGGAACCGATGGCGGAACGTGATACCAAGGTGCTTCTCGGGACTGTTATTTGCCCCGGAGCCCTGTCGCACGGGACCAGTCGCATTTTACGAACTCGGGTTGACGTGGACGGTCACGTGCTTCACGTTTTCGAAGTTGCGTTCGATTTCCTCGTGTACGACTTCGGCGCGTTCGTGGGCTTCGTCGAGCGTGAGGCTTCCGTCCATGGCGACTTCGACGTCGGCGTAGAATTGGCTGCCGAAGCGCCGCGTGACGACCGAGTCGACGTGATCGACGCCCCCGCATGAGGCCGCGCAAGCGGCGATCTCCTTTTGGAAATCTCCACCACCCGACTCGTCGACGAGCTTGGCGACGGCGTCTTTGCCGACTTCAAACGCCACTTTGAAGATAAATATGCAGATGATTACCGACGCAATCGGATCGCAGAGGGGGAACCCGAGGCGCGCTCCAATGACACCCGCGAGTGCGGCGACCGAGGACAGGGCGTCGCTCCTGTGATGCCAGGCGTCAGCCATGAACGCGTCGGAGCCGATTTTGCGTGCTCCATGGCGCGTGTACCAGAACATGGCCTCCTTGATCGCGATTGACACGGCAGCCGCGATGGCAGCTATGATTCCGGGGCCCTCGTCGGACACGCTGCCCGTGGCAATCGCCTCGATGCCCGCGCTGCCGATGCCGAAGCCGGTTATGGCCAAGATCGCCGCGAGCACGAGCGCCGCAAGTTGTTCGAAGCGCTCGTGACCGTAAGGATGGCTTTCGTCGGCGGGACGCCCCGCGATGCGCGTCCCGGCGTAGGCGACGGCCGTTGCAAGCACGTCGGATGCCGAGTGGACCGCGTCCGAAACGAGGGCCGCGGAATTGCCGACGATGCCCGCGACGAATTTGAACACGACGAGCACGATGTTGCCCAGGATGCCAACGGCGGTGAGCTTCGCAACGATGCGCGATTCCTCTGCGCTCTGCCCGTCGGTCGTGGCACCTACTCGGGGCTCGACTACGTTTGAAATGTCATGAGGTTGGTTCTGTATGTTTTCCATGGCGCATATTGTATCGATACGGCACCATAATAAGAATTGCCAATAGATAGAAAACACGCGTTGACCTGGTCTAACAATTGTTATTTGTTAGACGGGGCAAACGGTTGAAGCAATCGGGCTCATCGCCCCGCGACGATCATCGGACCGTTGGCCCATCGACTCGCGGCGATCATGGGGACGACGGTCATGACGGGCAGCGACATGATGACGGTCATGCTGACCACGACGTCGGTCGGCCACCCGAGCGCGAAGAGCACATGCCCGCCGACGAGCGGGAGCACGATCATCTTCACGACGATGCCGATATAGAGCTCCTTGCGCTTCAGCGCATCCGAAAGGAAGAGCAGCGGAAAAGGAGTAGACGCGGCATCGTCGATAATCGACAACAAAGACCAAAAACTACTGCGCATGGAGAAAACCGACGGGACGCTCCTCACGCGCAGGACGTACAACATCGTCATCGGGGCGGTGCTCTGCTTCGGCTTGCTGGTCAATGCCGCGATGGCGTACTTTCTGCCCCCTGCCGCATTGGAGATCATGGACGAGTACCCCTGGGCGGTCATCATCGGTTTTCTGGCGGTGTCGATCGGTTCCATCGTCGTCATCTACAAATCGGACAATCCGACCATCAGCTTTCTGGGCTTCACCGTCCTCTCGCTCGCGTTTGGCTACCTGGTTGCGACGATCGTGCAATCGTACACCGAGGCGACGGTCACGCGTGCGTTCATGCTGACGGCGGGCATCACGCTTGCCATGGTCCTGCTGGCCAGCATCTTTCCAGCGCTGTTCGAGAAAATGGGGCGCGTCCTGTTCGCCGTGCTCGTCATCACGATCGTCGCGGAAGTGGCGACGGTCCTCATAACCGGCACGGATCCTCTCGCGTTCGACATGATCTTCGTCGTCGTGTTCTCGCTCTACATCGGCTACGACTGGCAGAAAGCCCAGGCGTATCCGCCGACGCTCGACAACGCCGTGGACAGCGCCGCCGATATCTACGTGGACGTGATCAACCTGTTCATCCGCCTGCTCTCGATTCTGGGCCGCAAGGACTAGTCGCCAGCTTTTCCCGGCCGCGGAGTGTCGGCAATCGCTTTGAGACGACGCCGACGCTGCCAAAGTATACTTGACAGAAGCAAACTGACCGGACCGTCCCACCGAAGGGCGATCCGGTTTGGTTGAACATGCAGATCAAACGGAGAAAAGGAGCTTATCATGGGCGGTTCCGCAGCACTGACGAGCGAAGAGACTGCCGTAGCTGCCGGCGTTATAGGGGCTAGCATGGCGATGGTCACGATGCTCTTGCTCGCGTTCTGGATCCTGTGCATCATCGCGCGCTGGAAGATTTTCACCAAGGCAGGCGAGAAGGGCTGGAAGTCCATCATCCCCGTCTACGCCGACTACGTGCAGTGGCGTATAGGTTGGAAGAAGACCGGGCTGTTCTGGATTGCGATTATCATGGTCATCGCCGGGTTGGCGCTCGGATTTGCCGACGGCACGTTTGTCTCGTTTGCGAACGGCTTCGTCTACTCTGGCACCACCGGCACGATGGGCCTGATCGGGTCCGGCTTGGTGCTCGTGGCCGCAATCATAAACCTCGTCGCCGTATACAAGCTGTTCGCAAGCTTCGGTCACGGCATCGGGTGGCTCATCGGCTACATCATCGTTTCGAACATCATGCTTCTCGTGCTCGGCTTCGGCTCGTCGCAGTATTACGGACCGCGGGATTAAAAAGTCCGGAACTTCGCGTTGGGAATGCCCGTCTCACAGGGGACGAGGAGCTGGCATTTCCCGCAACCGTAGCGGGGCTTGAAACGGACCTTCGTCTCCTCCATGTATGCCCAGCACGTTTGGAAGTCCTTGCCGCGCTCGAGCGTGAGCGCGTCGACGGGGCAGCGCTTCGTGCACGTGCCGCAGCGGGTGCAGTAGGCGTAAGGGTCTTCGCCGTAGGGACGTGGCGTCGGCTCGAGCACGGCTGTCGTGATGATGCTGCCGATGCGCCCCGCCTTCCCGACGCGCGTGATGAGGTGCGTGCACAGCCCGAACGTGCCGAGGCCTGCGGTGAAGGCGACGTGCCTCTCCGACCAGCTGCTCACGAACATCGGCCTGCCGATTGCCTCTTCGGGTTCTCGTTTGTTGATGACGAGAGACGGCTCGAGTGCGGGAATGCAGGTCGCAAAGCCCTCGTCTTGGAGCCATTCTTCCACCATGCGGTCGGTCGCGTGGATGAAATCGTGCCCCTCGATGCGGCCGTGCAGCCATTCGGCCGACGGAACGTCGAGGTCGTGCCAATTGCTCTTGCGCACTCGCTCGGAGAACGGGTAGAAGATCGAGATGACGCTTCTTGCGCCGGGCAGCCAGTCCTGCGGCAGCCGAAACGTGTCGCCCAAGATGGCGTCCTCGCCCTTGATTCGCGCGAACAGTTCGTCGTCGGCGCTCGCGCATCCTACGAGGGGCGCGTCGAACAGCGGCGTTCCCACGATGTCCTCGCGCAGCGCGTATTCGGGTTTGAGCGCGTTGTCGGGGCTGTTCTCGACGTAATCGGCGAGGCGCGCTGCAAGCGTGTTCAGGTCCATGGCGTCTCCTTAAGGCTGGAGCCGCAGCAGAAGCTCGCGCTCGATAACCTCGCCGCCCCTCAAGTACACGCGGGGCACGCGCTTGCTGACCGCGCACACGAGCTCGTAGGGGATGGTACCCGCAGCCTCCGCGAGCTCCTCGACGGGATTGAGCTTGCCGAATATCTCGACTTCCGACCCGACTCCGACCGATTTCTTGTCGGTTAGGTCGATCATGCTCATGTCCATGCAGATGCGCCCGCATTGCCGGGCCTTGCCCTCGGAAGTCATGACCGTCGCCTTGTTGGACAACGACCTGAGGAACCCGTCCGCGTAACCGTAGGGGAGCACGCCCATACGCGTCTTCTTGTCGGTCGTGTAGGTGCCGCCGTAGCTCACCTTCGTGCCCGCGGGGTAGTGCTTGATCGTCTGAACGGCCGTCTTCAGCGACATGACCGGTTCGAGCCCGAGCTCCTTGGCGAAATCGCCGTAGCCGTAGAGCAGCAGGCCGGGGCGCACCATGTCCAGGTGCGTTTCGGGGAAACGCGCCGTCGCGCCCGTGTTCGCGCAATGGCGCAGGCGGAACTTCTTTCCCCATTTTTCCTCGACCGCCGCGATGACGTCCTTGAACAGCTGGAACTGGTGGCGCGTGTAGGCGAGCGCCTCCTCGCCTTCCTCGTCGGACATCGAGAAGTGCGTGAACACCCCTTCGGGGTCGAGGCCGGGCATCTGGCAGTCTTCCACGATATGCTCGATGCCGCCGTCGAAGAAGTCGCCGTCGCAAAGGTAGCCGAGACGCGACATGCCCGTGTCGACCTTGATGTGGACCTTGAGCGTCTTCCCGATCTTCAGGGCCTCGTTGGAGAAGTTGATGGCCTTCGCCTCGCACGTGACGGCCTGCGTGATGTCGTTTTCTATGAGCTTCTCGACTTGGTCACGCGGCGTGTGCCCCAATATCAGGATGGGCATCGTGATGCCGTTCGTCCGCAGCTCCATCGCCTCGTCGATGCTGCTCACGGCAAGGTAGTCGGCGCCGGCGTCCTGCAGGCAGCGGCTCACCTGAACCGAGCCGTGACCGTACGCGTCGGCCTTCACGATGCCCATGAACTTCACGTCGTCGCCGATGTGCTTCTTGAGGGCCTTGTAGTTGCGGGCAAGTGCGTCCAGGTCGATTTCGGCCCATGTTCTTCTCAGGGTTGATGCCACGTCAGAAGTCCTTTGCGTTTTGATTCCGTTGTTGCTAGGCGAGGGTCTTCAGGTGCTCCATGACCGCGTCGTTGCCCTCGATGAGCTGCTCGCCGTCATAGAAGTACGGGATCTTGTTCGCATCCCCGCCGAGCGCCAGCAACTCGTTGTACGGCCCTTCGAGTTCGACGTCGCGCAGGTCGAGCTCGATGCCGTGCTCGGCTGCGTAATGGGTCGCGATTGAGCAGGTGGGGCAGGGTGCCCAGTAATAGAGAATCGGCTTGTCCATAGCGTCCTCCTCGTCGTGTCGGCAGTGCGCCTGATGCTGCGGCGCTTCGTTGCATCAGTCTAGCGCATTCCACGTGCATCGGACTGCCAAACCTTCGCGTCCTCGCGCAAGCGACGAGCGTGTGTAGGCGGTTCGCTTTTTTAGCGATGGTTTGAAAGCCTGTGTAGAATACAAACAAGTCATAGCCCCCACGTACATACTGGGGGATGGAATCTGACACGGAGGATAAATGGGCTTGCGATTCGTCACGGCGAAAGCCGTCAGCGTGGCATCGACCTGGGGTCTGAAGAACGTGTTCAGGCGGCCGGCCGCAAATTTTCCCGGTAAGATTGCACTTTACATTGATCCGCAGGTCATCGCTGATTTGCGTCCTCGCATGACCAAAGGCTCGATTTGCGTGGTCGGCACGAACGGCAAGACCACCGTAACGAACCTCCTCGCCGATGCCGTAGAGGCGGCTGGGATGACCGCAACGTGCAACCGCACGGGCGCGAACCTCGATTCGGGTGTCGCCACGGCGCTCCTGCATTCCGAGGAGAGCGACTGGGGCGTGTTCGAATGCGACGAACTCTGGCTCGCGAAGATCCTGCCGTACCTCCAATCCGACTACGTGGTCCTGCTGAACCTGTTCCGCGACCAGCTCGACCGCATCGGCGAGATCGAGCACATCCAGGACAGCATCGCGGGATGCTTGGCCAAGTCGTCGGCGACGGCGCTCGTCTACAACGCCGACGACCCCATATGCCAGGCCATCGCCGATCGCGTCGACAATCCGAAGATCCCGTTCGGCCTCGAATGCGACCTCGGCCTTCCGCAGAACACCGTCATCGGCGCTCGAATGTGCCAGCGCTGCGACGCCATGCTCGACTACAGCCGTCGCCAGTACGACCAGTTGGGCGACTACAAATGCCCGAATTGCGATTTCCACAGGTCCGAGCCGACGTTCTCGGCGACGAACGTCGTCCTTTCCGAAAACGGCGTGTCATTCGACGTCTGCAGCGGGTCCGCTTCGGCGCCTACGAGCGCGCCGCTTGCCGGTGCCTACATGGCGTACAACCTGCTCGCCGTCTGGGCGGCGGGGCTCATGGCGGGCCTCCCGTTCGAAGCCATCCAAGACGCCATCGGGCATTACGACCCCAAGAACGGACGCTTGCAGCAATACGCGATCGACGGCAGGCCCGTGCTCACGAACCTCGCGAAGAATCCCACCGGGTTCAACCAGAACCTCAAGATCGTGCTTCAAGGCGACGGTCCGAAGGCCGTCGGGTTCTTCGTGAACGACAAGGAAGGCGACGGCCGCGACGTATCGTGGCTGTGGGACATCGATTTCCAGGAGCTTGCAACCCAGGACGACCTCATCGCGTTCGCAGGCGGCATCAGGCGAAACGACATTCAGCTTCGTCTGAAGTACGCCGGCATCGACGCACGCCTCGTCGACGGGGCCGAGGACATGCTCGCGCAGACGGCGGCGCTGTCGCCCGATGCGAAGGCGTACCTCATCGCGAACTACACGGCGCTGCCCATCATCAAGGCCGAGCTCGACGAGCTCGAGGAAACGGGCAGGTCGATTGCCCCTCGCGCGGGCTTGGAGGGCGCTGCCGCGAAAGACGGGGTGCCGAGCGCGCCGGACTCCGCTGCCGGCGGGGGCGGTCGCGAGAGCCTGACCATCGCGCACATGCTCCCGGCGCTTCTGAACTTGAACGGCGACGGCGGCAACGTGACCATCCTCGCCGACCGTGCTCGCCGCCGCGGGATCGACGTGGCCGTCGTGGACGTGGACGGCGACGGCGCGGTCGATTTTTCGGACGTCGACATCGTGTTTGTGGCCGGCGGGCCCGACCGCGAGCAGCGCAAGGCGTCGGACGTCCTGCGTCCCATGGCGGAAAGCCTCAAGGCGTACGTCGAAGACGACGGCGTCATGCTCGCGATCAACGGGGGCTTCCAGCTCATCGGGCGCACGTGGCTGCTCGGCGACGAGGTGCTTCCCGGTTTGGGCCTCGTGGATGCGAAGACGGGCCGGGCAGGGGACGGTTCACGCGACCGCTTCGTGGACGACGTCTTGCTGGACAGCGATTTCGCCACGGCGCCCGTCGTCGGCTACGAGAACCACGTGGGCCGCACGACCCTTCTCGAAGGCGCCCAGCCGTTCGGCCGGGTGAGGGGCAAGCATGGCAGCGGAAACAACGGCAGCGACGGGATGGACGGCATCGTGTACCGCAACGTCGTCGGCTCGTATCTTCACGGCCCGCTTCTCGCAAAGAACCCCGAGATAGCCGACGCGCTTCTCGAGCGCGCGCTTGCCAGGCGCGCCCGCAAGCGCGGCGAGGCTGCGTTCGAGCTCGCGAGGCTTGACGATTCGGTCGAGATGGCCGCAAACGAATACATGGTCGCACGCCTCGGCGGGCGCTAAAAACACACTTGAAAAGGAGCACCATGGCCAAGCACGCGAAGCAGGACGGGCCGGCGCAGCACGGCGGGAGCACGCGGCCGAGCGTCGCCGCGAAGGCGCATCCCACCAAGCGCAAGGTTTCGAGGCAGAAGCACGAGAAATCAAAGCCCGTGGAGCAGGGCTTCGCAGAGCAGAGAACCGCAGGGCAAAGGCCCGTTGCCCAGGCGTCCGCCGAGCCCAAGAAGAAGCGCAGCCGCGTCCCCCTCGTAGTGCTCGCGGTCGTCCTGGTCGCCGCGCTCGTGGGCGGCGGCGCGTACGCGTACACGTATTACAAGTCGATATCCGACAACCTGCACGAAGGCGTGACGCAGGACCTCGAGGCTGCCCTCGTGAAGACGGATATGGCGAACGAGCCGTTCTACATGCTGCTCATGGGCACGGACGGCTCCACCGAACGCGACGATGACGAGGATTTCGGCGGGTCGTATCGAAGCGACTCGATGATCCTGACGCGCGTCGACCCGGTGAAGAAAAAGGTTACGCTGCTCTCGGTCCACCGCGACACGCTCGTGAACCTGGGCGACCATACCGACAAGATCAACACGGCCTATACGGAAGGCGGGCCGGCACTTGCCGTGCGCGCGGTGTCCAAGCTGGCGGGTGTGAACATCTCCCATTACGCTGAGGTGAACTTCGACGCGTTCCGCGAGCTCGTCGATGCGCTCGGCGGCGTCGAGGTCGACGTGCCCGTCGATCTGAAGGACCCCGATTCGAGTTACGTCATCAAGGCGGGGCCGCAAGTCCTCAACGGTTCCGATGCGCTCATCATGTGCCGCGTCAGGGCCGACTTCGCCGACGTTTCGACCGACCCCGACCTCATCCGCGCCGCGAACCAGCGCATCGTGCTGTCCGCCATCGCGAAGCAGGTGCTCGCGTCCGACGTGGCCACCATTGCCAATACCGTGCGCGTGGGCTCAGAGTACATCACGACCGATTTGAACTTGAACGACATCATCGGGTTGGCGCAGCTTCTGAAGGGCCTCGATCCCGATACCGACATCTACACGGCCATGATCCCGACGACGAGCGAGATGATCGACGGCGGTTGGTACGAGCACGTCAACGAGGCGGAGATGAAGGAGATGGTCCGCCGGATGGATGCGGGCTATCCGCCCACCGAAGATGGCCTTGTCGACGGCGCGACGGGCATTCCGCTGGCGACGGCGGGCAACGGCGTGGTCAACGGCGGCATCAAGCAGTGCACGATCACGGTCGCGAACGGCACCAGCCGCGACAACCTCGGCGAGAAAGCGGCCAAGCAGCTCAACGACGCCGGCTACGTGAACACGTCGGTCGAGACCGCGCGCGACACGTTCGACTACCCGGAGACGCTCGTCATCTACGACAACGCCGTCAGCGCGAAGCAGGCGCAGCTCATCGTCGATGCGCTCGGACAGGGCAAGGCGATGCAGAACGATGGGGAATACCTGTTCGAGAACGATTTCCTTCTCGTCATCGGCGACGACTGGAAAGACCAGTAGCGGTTGGCGACTGCCATGAAGTTCACGGTCGTCGCAGTAGGCAAGCTCAAGGAGCGTTTCTGGGTCGATGCATGCGCTGAGTACCTGAAGCGCTTGCAGCCCTATGCGAAGACGTCGGTCGTGGAAATCGCCGATATCGACCCCGCGAAGGCGGGAGGGGAGCGCGCCGCAGTCGAGAAGGAAGGCGCCGCCATCCTCAAGGCGCTGCCCGACAGGACGCATGTCGTGCTCATGGCGATCGACGGCAAGCAGCGTTCGAGCGAGGGAATCTCGTCGCGTTTGGACGATCTGGGCCTGTCGGGGAAAAGCGATATCGCGTTCGTGATCGGCGGCTCGTGCGGCGTGAGCGCGGACGTGAGGGCGCGCGCCGACGAGACGCTGTCGTTCGGGAAGATCACGTTGCCGCACAACCTTGCACGGGTCGTGCTGCTCGAGCAGCTGTACCGCGCCGCCAAGATATCGCGTAACGAGCCCTACCACAAGTGACGTCGTCGCAGCCCGTGCTCGACCGGGCGACAGGGCTGCATGATGAAAGGAGCAGATGAACTCATGAAGCTCGTATCGTGGAACGTGAACGGCATTCGCGCCGTCATGAAGAAGGGCTTCGAAGACGTCTTCGCGACGTTCGATGCCGACGTGTTCGCCATCCAGGAGACGAAATGCCAGGAAGGTCAGGTCGAACTCGACTTACCGGGATATCACGACTACTGGAGCTACGCCGAGCGCAAGGGCTATGCGGGGACGGCCGTCTTCTCCAAGCGCGAGCCGCTCCAGGTCCTGCACGGGCTCGGAGACGAGTACCTGGACAACGAGGGCCGCATCTGCGCGCTCGAATTTCCCGAGCTGTGGTTCGTGGACGTGTACACGCCCAACTCGCAGAACGAGCTCGCGCGCATCGACCATCGCATGCAATGGGACGACGCGTTCCGCGAGTTTTGCAAGGGGCTCGAGGAGGGCACGCTCCCCGATGGCGGCACGTCCCAGCCGAAGCCGGTCGTGATGTGCGGCGACTTCAACGTCGCGCACCAGGAGATCGACTTGAAGAATCCCGGTCCCAACCGCGGCAACGCGGGCTTTTCCGACGAGGAGCGCGAGAAGTTCACGAAGCTGCTCGATGCGGGCTTCGTCGACACGTGGCGCACCCTGCATCCCGACACGACGGGCGTCTACTCATGGTGGAGCTACCGCTTCAACGCGCGCAAGAACAACGCGGGATGGCGCATCGACTACTTCCTCGTGAGCGAGGCGTTGCGCGACAAGATCGAAGACGCCGTCGTCCACGACGAAGTCCTCGGATCGGACCATTGTCCCGTAGCGCTCGATCTGGCAGTTTAGCACCAGCCGCCCGGCCCCGCGGGCGCAGCGGGAGGGGGTCCGCCTACAGCTGCTCGGCGGTTATACGTCATCCATCCCGATGCGCTTGCCGCCTGCGCAAGCGGCGGACCCCCTCCCGCTGCGCCCGCGGGGCCGGGCGGCGAGCATGATATGATAGCCCCGACAGTGGATATGCCAGGAAAGGACGACCTATGAAGTGCGTGATATCGGTTCTGGGCAAGGACGCGACGGGCATCGTCGCCGAGGTGGCCGTGACGCTGCGGGAGTGCGGCGCGAACATCGACGACATCAGCCAGACCCTGCTCGGCGATATCTTCTCGATGACCATGATCGTCACGCTCAACTTGGACGTCGCCGACTTCAACACGGTGCAGGAGCGTTTGCGTGAGGCCGGCGAGAGGATCGGCGTCCAGATCACGCTCCAGCGCGAGGACGTCTTCCAGATGATGTACAAGATCTAGGTTCGGGTCAAATCAGGTTCGTGCGAGAGAAGAACAGCAGCCGCCTTTTGCGCGGCTACAAAGAAAGAAGGCGCCTTCGGGCGCCTTCTCTTTTGGGCATGTAAGCCGTATGTCGGACGACCTTACTTCGCAGCCGGGGCGGCGGGAGCGTCGAATGCGCCTGCGCAGTGCGGGCAGCGCGTTGCGCCTTCCTTGACTTCCTCGAGGCAGAACGGGCACGTGATGGGCTCTTCCTCTTCTTCGGCTTCCTCTTCCTTGCCGGCGAGCTTGGCAGCAGCGCTTTGGGCCTTGTTGACGGCCTTCACCAGGAAGAACACGACAAGCGCGATAATGAGGAAGTTGATGATGGCTCCGATGAAGGCGCCGAAGTCGATGGTGGCGGCGCCGACGGTGAACTGCAGGCCCGCGCCCGGGGTCTGACCGCCCGTGATGATGGCGATCAGCGGGTTGATGATGGTCTCGACGAGCGAGGTGACGATGGCCGTGAACGCACCGCCGATGATGATGCCGACGGCGAGGTCCATAACGTTGCCCCTGGAGATGAACTCTTTGAACTCGGCAATGAGGCCTTTGCTTTCTTCTGCCATGTTTGTTTCCTTTCTTTAACGACTACGTTTAAGCTCTACGTGGATTTTACACTTGCCTATAATTGAATGCGAGAAAATTATCGGCCTCCTTAAGGGGCCGTGCGCGGTGCGGGACCGATATCGGTGCGGCGGCACCACATGTTACGTGAGGAGTCTGGCTCTACATGCCCATATGGACAAGCCTCTTGCTAGTGGCTTTCTTCCTGGCGATGAACGCCTTCTTCGTTATAGGCGAGTTCGCGATGGTGCGCGTGCGCCCGTCGCAAATCGAGATGGCGCTCCAGGAGGGCAAGCCCGGCGCCAAGGCAGCGAAACGGGTGACCGAGAACGTCAACGCGTACCTTGCAGCTTGCCAGCTGGGCATAACGCTTGCGTCGTTGGCCCTCGGCTGGCTCGGCGAGCCTGCGTTCTCCGCACTCGTGAGGCCCGTGCTCGCGCCGATCGGTCTGTCCGATACCGCCATTTCGTCCATCGCGATCGCCATCGGCTACATTCTCATGACGACGCTGCACGTCGTGGTCGGCGAGCAGATTCCCAAGTCGTTCGCGATCTTCTCGACCGAACGGTGGGCGTTGCGCACGTCGGGCGTCCTTGTGGTGTTCTACCGCGTCACGTATCCAATCATGTGGGTGTTCAACACGCTGACGAGGGGTGCCGTGCGGCTGGCTGGCCACGATCCCGAGCAGGAGCATGAGGCCTACTCCGACGAGGAGATCAAGCTGCTCATCGATGAGAGCACCGAAAGCGGGCTCATCGATCCGGCCCAGAACGAGTTCGTGGACAACATCTTCGATATCGCCGAGAAAGACGCCGAGGCCATCATGACCCCGCGCATCGATCTCGTCTGCCTCGACCTCGAGGACTCGCTCGAGGAGAACCTGCAGGCCATCCGCAACTACAAGTTCACGCGCTATCCGGTGTGCCGGGGCAGCAAGGACCGTATCGTCGGGTTCGTCCACGTGAAGGACCTCTATACCGCGCGCGATATCGCAAGCGTCGAAGATCTGCGGATTCGGCCGATCGAGGCCGTTCCGGAGGGCATATCGGTGGGGAAGCTCCTGCAGTTTTTGCAGCGCAACCATACGAAGATCGCCGTCGTCGTCGACGAGCACGGCGGGACGGCGGGCATCGTCACGATGAGCGACGTGATGGAGCAGATAGTCGGCCGGATGCAGGACGAGTACGACCACGGCGACGATGGGCGTATCGTGGAAATCGCTGAGGGAAACTACTTGATCGACGGGTCGCTTCCCATCGACGACACGGTCGAGCTCATCGGCTTCACGCCCGAAGAGGCGAGCGAGTGCGAAACGGCGGGCGGCCTGCTGCTCGCGCTGTTCGACCGCATTCCCGATGAAGGCGACGAGGTGACGGCCGAGTCCGACGCCGAGAACGGCGGGAAGGCGCATTTCGTCGTCGTCGAGATGGACAACCTGCGCATCGACAAGATCCGCATCGTCGTAACCCCGCCCGAAGAACAGTAAGCTCGGGTGCGCGAGCTTACTGTTCCGAGCCGACTTTCACGCCGCAGAAGTTCTCGGCGTTGCGCCAGAGGACTTTCTCCAGCTCGTCGTCGGTCAGCTCGCAGTGCATCATCTCGTTCAGCTCGTGAGTCGGGTCCCACATCGGGTAGTCGCTGCCGTACATCACGCGGTCGGCGCCCCACATGCGTATGAGCTCGCGCATGTGCCGGCGGCCCACCCACGAAAACGAGCTGGAAGCGTCGACGAACAGCCGCTCGGGATTCGGCCAGCTCTCCTCGTGGACGATGTCGTAGCCTATGTCGTAGACCGACCAGCCGGCCAGGTGCGCCGCATTGACGACGAGGTCGGGGAACGTTTTCAGGATATGAACGAGGCGCCTCGGGTTCGAGTACTCGTAACGGTAGTCGCCCGTATGCACCACGAGCGGCAAGCGGCCGGCGATGATCTCGTAGAAGTTCATGAGGCGCGGGTCGTCCATGTTGACCTGCTGGGTGTCGGGATGCAGCTTGAAGCCGTGGAGGCCCAGCTCGATGGCGCGTTCCACCTCGGCTTCCATGTCCTCGAACTCGTGATGCATGGTGCCGAACCCGATGAACTCGGGATGCTCTTCGCTCTGCGAGGCGATGAAGCTGTTGATGGTCGGCACCGAACGGGCGGTGGTCGCGACCGAATGCACGATGAAATGCGTGATGCCCGCCTCGCGATGCGTCAGCAGGTCGTCGGGGGAGCCGGCGCCTGCCATCGACTGTTCCACGCCGTAGAACTGCCCGACGGCGGAAACCGCTTTCGAGGCGATTTTCTCCGGATAGATATGTGCGTGCGCGTCGATAATCGTCATGGCAATTCCCTTCGAAGTCGTGCGCTTGATTGTATACCCTGAGAGTTGGAATTGGGGCCGGGCGAAGCGAGCTGCACGGTAACATCCATGTTCTGTGATTACGGCGCAGTGTCGGAGTATCGACGCGGTTAGCATACAATGGATGCAGGTTATTTGGACGATTTCGAAAAGGTGCGGCATGGTTCTCAACGACGAGCAGGTCAACAGGTTCTTCGACACGATGGACGCTCTGCTGTACTACGTCAACGAAAAGTTCCGCGTGGTCAAGGGCTTCACACTCGAAGGCGATACCATGATAGACGACGTGAAGGCGTCCATGGTGTCGCATGCGCTTTGGGACAACGTCGAGGTGATCGACGATTTCGTGCGGGAGAACCCCTTCAAGCTCCCCGAGGCGTGCCTGGAAGTCGCACGCAGGTGGAAAAACGCGCTGCCCGGGTTCTACACGCTCGTGCGCTACCAATCCGGCAAGGCGCTGCTCATGAACGAGGCGGGCGTGTTCTCCGTCATGGGCGTCACCCTCGAGATCGAAGGGGAGATAGGCCCGGCGCCCGCCGGCGTCGAAATCGTGCTCATCCCGTTCGACGACGTCATCGTCTACGATGGGTTCCTCCAAGCGTACGACCTCGACGGGAGGGGCGCACGCGACGAGTCGCGTCGGATTCAGGACGAGTTCGAGAAGCGCTGCGCTGCGGGTATCATCTCGACCGCGTCGGAGTTCGAGCGGTGTGCTGAAGCGTACCTGTCCGCTCAGAGGGATTTGGAGTTCGAGAAGCTGCTTGCCGACGTGGCCAGCGAATCGGCTCGCGGCGGGGAAGAGGTGCTTCCCGCCGGCTTCCACCGCGGCGTGTTGGCGGGCCTGTCTGAGGCGGAGCGCGAAGCGGCCATCCGTAAGCATCTCGATAGCTATGTCAGGGATTCGAGGGATCGCCTGGCCAATTACGACAAAGGGCGCGCGCGCAAGCACGAGCCCGTTACGAAGTTGGCTGATTGCCTGGGCGTCATGACGAAAGCCGAGCTGCAAATGGTCGCCGATTCGCTGTACATGGGCGGTTTGTCGCGCTTGCGCAAAGCCGAGATGATCGATGAGCTCGTGGCGGAACTGCCGCATTCGCCCGAGGTGCTGCGCCGGTTGCTCGTCGAGTTTTCCGGAGGGTGCTACGAGACGACCCGCCGCGTGTTCGAGGAGGGGAGAATCGAGTTCGACCGCGACGATCGCGAGAACTGTTTAAACGTTTGGCCGATCGAGCCGTACACGTTCATGTTCCGCAGCGGCCGGACATATACGGTCGTGATTCCCGATGAGCTGCAGCCATTGTTTTCGTCATTGGATTTTGACGAGGTCGACCGCGATCGCCGTCGCTGGCGGCAGGCTTTGGCCTGCGCGAACGCATGCGCGATACTCCATGGCATCGCGTCTGTCGACGACGCGTACGACCAGTACCGCGCCCTGTGCTCCGACACGTTGAGCGTTGAGGGATTCCGCGACGTCCTCGTAGCGGAGTCCACGTATGGCGGCGAGGGCGCGTTCGATCTGTGGAACTACGGCACGACCGATTACATTGTGCATTTCACACTCGGCGTCGATTACCTGGTGCGCGAGTTCACGATGCCGCGCGACAGCTCGTCGGACGGGGTGTTTCGCGAGACGGAGACGGGCGCGTTGGCATATCCGTCTTTCACCTCCCAGGAGTGGCGCGGTCGTGGCGACCTCATCGCGGAGATGGGACAGCTCGAGAACTACAAGCGCAACCTCGTGGAAATGCGCGCGCAAATACCCATGAAACCGCTGCAGCGCATCATCTTGGAGCAGGACGTCCTGGATTGCCTGTTCGATGACAGGAACGTAATAGCCCTGCGCAAGTTCCTCGACGAGCATGTGCCCGACGGGCAGGACGATTACGCGTTTGCCGAACGTGTGTGCGAGGAAGTCGTGTTCTCGTCGATCGAAGTCGGAAGCTTGGAGGATTTGTTCGATTTCCTGTCGAGGATCGGTCTCGATGGCTGCTGCTCCGATGCGAAGCGATTGCCCCAGTTGGTCATGAACGTGTTCAACGCCATGCCGTCGTGGGAGAACAACGGCTGGTCGCCGCAGGAGCTCTACGAGCAGATGACGGGCAGGCGTCTGTTCTATAACGAAGACGGCAGCGTCATGCGCGTCGGCGCGGACGATCCGTGCCCGTGCGGGAGCGGCAAGAAGTACCGCGAGTGCTGCGGGGCCCTGTAGGAGAATGTGCTAGCTGTTCGAAATGCCGCCGGGCGTTGTGGCGTTGCCGGACGCTGGGACCTTGCGGGCGTTGTGGCGTTGCCGGGCGTTAAGCCGGGTCGGCGGAATTGATGCGGAGCACGCATGCCTGGAGTTGCTTCACCAGTTCTGGCGTGATGGGCCGAGAGGGTTCTTCTCCCGCTTGAATCTGTTCGTCGAGGGCGAGGCACGAGCGCATGAACTCCTCGTGTTCGGGTCCGATCATGTGCAGGTCGCGCCCTGCCGCGAATCCGGCATCGATGTCGTTTGACTTGACGAGCCGCCGAAGGTGCAGGATCGTCAGGATGACCGTGCCGTGAAACCGCTGTTCGAGCGTAACTTCTGCCATGTGCGCCTCTTGGTGTCGTTGCTGTTTGCCTGCAAAGTCCAGTCTACACCATGCGCATGCGTGCTCGCCGTGCATGCCTGTCCCGTGCCCGCATGTGCTAATTATGGAGGTGATGTGGCAGGCGGTGCTTCTGCTTGCATATGACGTTGAGTGTCCCTATACTATTCATTCGCTGCTTGACGAATATATAGCGAGTAAAGCAGCGAGCATACATAGTGCGGGGTGGAGCAGTCTGGTAGCTCGTCGGGCTCATAACCC